>CAXNGP010000112.1:0-6650 GCA_964201845.1 Pirellulales bacterium | reverse complement strand
AGCCGTCGAGCGGCGCGGGCGTGATCCGCACCAGGCCCTTGTCACCCTGATCGCTGGCGATGAGCCGCCCCTTGGGATCGGTGGTGATGCAGACCCACGAGCCGAGCTCGTCCTTCGGCAGGACGAAGAGCCGTTCCACCTGGAAGCCCGGCGGCACGTGGAACGGCTCGCCGGCCGGCTGCGCTGCCGCTGGCGTGGCGGCAGGCGCCGCAGTCACGGCACCCGCCACCGGCATCTTCTCAAGCGTCGATTCCCAACGCGTCTTGGTGGCTGGCTTCTCCGGCTCGGCCGCCACGGATGCCGACCGGGTGGCGAGCCAGGCGAGGACCGCGACGATCACGAGACAGGCGGCACGAGCTGGGAGCGTGGAGCGGGGATGACGCTGGCACATGGCAGGTCCTTGAGAGTGTCGGTGGAGTGGGCCGTCATCGCCAACAGCATCGGCGACGAGTGAATCACAAGGCCTCCCATGATAGTCAGGGCCGCGGCGGTTCCCAACCGCGGCGGAGGCAGGCTGAGCCATCCCGTCAGGATCACGGCGCCGCGGTCGGCTCGATCGGGATCTGCGCCTCCGAATACTTTGCGAATCCCGGCACGAACGGGCTGTTGTAGGCGAGCGTTCGTAGGTCGCCCGCAGCCTTCCACTCTGGGTGTTCCTTCAGCCACGCCTCGAGCCGCGTAGCGCCGCGGTCGAACGTCGACTTGTCGTAGCCGCCGCGGAGGCCGATCGACACGACCTTGATCTCAGGGATGTCCTCGACGACGACTCGCTGATCTTCGGGATCAATGCCCGCCGCGCCGATCGAGGGCTTGGCATAGAGAAACGCCATCGCGACCGGCTCCTTGCCGGCGGCCTGTTGCCACGACATCTCCACCGGCGCCGTCATCGCGATCTCGTTTCGCTCGATGTGGCGGAAGAGCTTCATGAACATGCCATTGCTGCCCCCCTCGGCCCGCACCCGTGCCAGGCGATGGGCGGGATAGGTCTTCACGATCACCTCGTTGACCGGTCCGGCCGCGGGAAAGCCCTCGGGCAGCTTCGCCTCGGAAAACATCCACGGTCGTTGCACGTTTGCCTCCTGGCCAAAGGCCGTCGTGCCTGCTGCCACCCCCACCGTGGCCATGAGCACGATGGCAAAGGAGAGCGATCGCCACGGCCGCGACACGAGGGAGAAGAAACGAGTTCGTGCCATCGGCAGCGGGCCTCCAGCATTGCTCGGCATGAGGGGATTCCTCGGCATGACGGCGGACCTGCGCTTTCGATGACTCATCCTACACGCCGCGGCCCGCGGCTACCGTTTCCGCTTCTCGCGAGCGGGCTTACCGTCGCGGACGGGGTCGAAGGCGGCGTTGGCCGTGGGCATCTGGCCGCCGACGTCGGCGAGCCAGGCGTCGAGCCGGGCTTTGAGCGCCAGCGTGCGGGCCGGGTCGGCCGCGGCGAGGTCGGTGGTTTCCCCAGGATCGGTTCGCAGGTCGTAGAGCTCGTTGCGGCCGTCCTCATAGAAGTGCAGGAGCCGAAAGTCGCCGGCGCGGATCGCCGAATGGGGCGTGGCGCCGCCGGGATGGTAGTGGGGATAGTGCCAGTAGAGGGCGTCGCGGGGGAGCCCGCCACCGCGGAGTGCTCCTGCGAGGCTCACGCCGTCCAGCGGCTGTGTGGGCTCTGGGCCGACGCCGGAGAGGTCGAGGATCGTCGCCGGGATGTCGGGCGTGATCACCGGCACGGAGTTTGTCGCGCCCGCCTGCGTCACGCCGGGCCACGACACGAGAAACGGCACACGGACGCCTGCCTCGTAGGCCGAGCCCTTGCCGGCTCGGAGCGGCGTGTTGTCGGTCATGTTCACCAGCCCGCCGTTGTCGCTGGTGAAGAAGATGGCGGTGCGGTCGCGGATGCCGACCGCATCGAGCGCATCGAGGATCCTGCCCACCGAGTCGTCGACACTCTCCACCATCGCGGCATAGGCGGCGTTTTTGCCGTCGCCGTTCCGCACGTGCGACTCGTACTTCGCGGCCACGTCGGGCTTCGCCTGGATCGGCGTGTGCACGCAGTGGTGCGGGAGGTAGAGGAAGAACGGCTGGTCGCGGTGTTGCTCGATAAACCGCACCGCCTCGGCAGCCTCGCGGTCAGTGAGGTATTCCCCCGCCGGGCCGTCGGCGAGCGTGGGGATCTTGTAGGGCGAGAAGTAGCTCGGTGGCTGGCCCCGGTGGGTGCCGCCAACGTTCTCGTCGAAGCCCTGATGCGTCGGGCCGAACTCGTCGCCTCCGAGGTGCCACTTGCCGATCGACGCTGTGGCGTAGCCGGTCGCCTTGAGCCGTTCGGCCACCGTCACCACCTCGAGTGGCAGCTGCTTCTGCCAGGCGGGAATGGTCAGCTTCGCGAATGGCCGGTCGTGCCCCGGGATCCAGTCGGTGATGTGCAGCCGCGCGGGATACTGGCCCGTCAGCATCGAGGCGCGGCTGGGCGAGCAGACGGTGCAGGCGGCGTAGCCGCTGGTGAACCGCACTCCCGATGCGGCGAGTCGGTCGATGTGGGGCGTGCGGTAGAAGCCACTGCCCTGGCAGGAGAGATCCTTCCAGCCCATGTCGTCGACGAGCAGGACGATCACGTTGAGCCGGCCTTTCACCGGCGTCTCGGCGGCCCGACAGATCCCGGGCTGGTCGCCGGGCCAGGCGAACGCCAAGGCGAGGAGGGCCGTGGCGCATGGGCCTGGGCAGCGCATGATGGAGAACCTTTCTCGTTCGAGGGCGATCACGTGGGTGGCATACCGGCCCGAACGGCATCATACTGCTGACGCCCTGCGGCCGCCGCAAGGCGTGGCGGGACGGCTTCCCACGAGGACATTCAGATGGCTCTGCAGGCAGTGTGCTCTTCTGCGATCCACAAGTGGGCCGGGCTCGCGCTGGTGATCGCCTGCTGGGCTGCGTGCGGGAGCGGGCTCTCTGCCGCCGAGACTGCGGCCGACCCCCGGCCCGCAGCCCGCAACGTCGTCCTTATTATCTCCGACGACCAGCACTGGTGCGACTACGGCTTCATGGGGCACAAGCACCTCCGCACGCCGCACCTCGACCGGCTTGCGCGGGAGAGTCTCGTCTATCGGTTTGGCCACGTGCCCAGCAGCCTCTGCTGCCCGAGCCTCGCCTCGATCATCACCGGCCGGCTGCCGCACGAGCACCGCATTGTTGGCAACGATCCGCCCGAGGATCCGCGGATTCCGCGCAATGGCCCGGAAGGCCGGGCAGCCTTTATCGCCGGCCGCGAAGCGATGAATCGGCACCTCGAGGAATGGCCGCTCCTGCCGCGGCTCCTGGCCGACCGCGGCTACGAAAGCCTGCAGACCGGCAAGTGGTGGCAGGGAGACTTTGCCCGCGGCGGGTTCACTCAGGGCATGTCGAAGGGGCAGCGGCACGGCGACGAGGGACTCACGATCGGCCGGCAGTCGCTTCAGCCGGTCTACGACTTCATCGGCCGCTGCCGCGACGACGGCAGGCCATTCTTCGTCTGGTACGCCCCGATGCTGCCGCACGATCCGCACGATCCGCCGCAGGAGTTGGTGGATCACTACGCTGCCCGCACTGACAGCCTCCACGTGGCCCGCTACTGGGGCAACGTGGAGCGGTTCGACCGCACGGTCGGCGACCTGCTCGAACACCTCGATCGTGAACGGCTCGCGCGGGACACGCTTGTGATCTACGTCACCGACAACGGCTGGATCCAGAGCCCCGACCGGCCGCAGTTTGCACCACGGTCGAAACTCTCCCCCTACGAGGGCGGCCTCCGGACGCCGATCATGCTCCGCCAGCCGGGCACGATCCCGCCGGGAACCAGCGATGCGTTGGCGAGCTCTATCGACATCATGCCGACGGTGCTGGCGGCCTGCGGCGTGCCTGCGCCGGCCGGCCTGCCGGGCGTCGACCTGCTCGACGCCAAGGCCGTGGCTGAGCGGCGGCAGATCTTCGGCGAGTGCTTCACGCACACGCTTGTCGATCTTGACGATCCGGTGAAGAGTCTCCTCTGGCGGTGGACGATCCGCGACGACGAGCAGACGCCGCACCAGCACCGGTGGAAGCTGATCGTGCCGACGTCGGCCACGACCGAGGCCACGATAGGGGGTGACGCCGGAGGCGAGTTTCCCGCCGGCCCGGCCGGCAGGGTCGATCCCCACTCGCGGCAGCGGTGGCAACGGCGGGAGATCGAGCTCTTCGATCTGGCCGCCGACCCCGACGAGACGAAGAACCTCGCCGTCAGCAAGCCGACGCTCGTGAAGGAGCTCACGCAGAGCCTCGTCGCGAACTGGTCGCCGCATGGGTCGCCGCATGGGTTGCCGCATGGGCCACGTGCTGCCGCCGCGACACCGCCCGCTGCTGCGGGAGCGAAGCGGCCGCCGAACCTGCTCGTGTTTCTGGCGGACGATCTCGGGGCCCACGATCTCGGCTGCACCGGCAGCACGTTCTACCGCACGCCGGCGATCGACCGGCTGGCCGCCTCCGGGATGCTCTTCACACGGGGCTACGCCGCCGCGCCGGTCTGTTCGCCCACCCGCGCGGCGCTCATGACCGGCCGGTATCCGGCCCGTGTGAGGATCACGAACTTTATCGGCGGGAGCCGGCGGGGCAGCCTTTTGCCTGCGGACTATCTCCACGCCCTGCCCGCAAGCGAGCTGACCGTGCCGGATCGCTTGCACGCCGCTGGCTATGCGACGGGCATCTTCGGCAAGTGGCATCTGGGGCCACCCAAAGACATCCCGTCGCACGGCTTCGACGTGACCGGTTCGACGCACGTCGGCCCCGACCGCGGTCCGCCAGACGACACCCATCATGCGCGGGCGATCGCGGCCGAGGCGTCGGCATTCATCACGGCCAACCGCGACCAGCCCTTCTTCTGCTACGTGCCGATGCACTCGGTGCACGTGCCGCTCAACACCAGGGCCGACCTGCTGGCGGAGGAGCAGGCCCGTGTGGCCGCGCTATCGCCGCCTGCCGGACCCCGCGAGGTCGCCGAGGGGGATCGCAAGGCGCGGGCGGTGCAGGATCATCCCGTCTATGCCGGTATGATCCGCGAGATGGACGAGACGGTGGCGACCGTACTCGCCGCCGTCGAAGCAGCCGGGCAGACCGACAACACGCTCGTCATCTTCACCAGTGACAATGGCGGACTCTCCACCGCCGAGGGCTCGCCGACCTCGAACCTGCCGCTCCGCGCCGGCAAGGGTTTTCTCTACGAGGGGGGCATCCGTGTGCCGCTGGTCGTGCGGTGGCCGGGGATCGTGAAGCCGGGCACGACGACCGTCGTGCCGGCCACCACGCTCGACATCGCCGCCACGCTGCTCGATGTTGGCGGCACGACGCAGCCGGTGAAGACGGTGCTCGATGGCACGAGCCTGCGGCCGGTGCTCGCGGGCGGCACGTTGCCGGCCCGGGACCTCTGTTGGCACTATCCCCACTACGCCAATCAAGGTGGCCGGCCCACCGCGGCGATCATCGCCGGCGACGGGCCGAGCCAGGGAACTGAAAAACTGGTCGAGCACTTCGAGGACGGTCGCGTCGAACTCTTCGATCTGGCGACTGATCCTGGCGAGCGGCGTGACCTTGCTGCCGAGCGGCCGGAACGGGCCGCCGCCCTCAAGGAGCGGTTGGCGGCATGGCGGGCCGCCGTCGGGGCGGTGATGCCGTCTCCGAATCCGCAGCCGGTCGACCCCTTCGGGCCGGAGGGCGAGCCGAGGAAGCGGTGAGGCGGTACACTGGCGGGCTCCTGGGGACCTGCGGATGCGACGAGAGGAGCGGATCCATGATGCTACGCCATCGATCACCGGTGTCTGTCGTGCTGGCGTGTGCGGCGTTCGCCTCACTCGCCCCGCAGCCTGCTGTGGCTGACAACTGGCCCAACTGGCGTGGTCCGGCGCTCGACGGGGCGGCGGCGGGCCGGGGCTATGTCTCCACCTGGAGCCCGACCGAACACGTCGTCTGGCGGGTGAAGCTGCCGGGGCTGGGCGCCAGCACGCCGGCGGTGTGGGGCGACCGCGTCGTCGTCACCTGCGCGATCGATGGCAAGGATGCCGCCCTCTGCTTCGATCGCAACGGCAAGGAGGTCTGGCGGCGTGAACTCGGCGAGGTCACGCCGGGCAAACATAAGAAAGCCACCGGCTGCAACTCGTCGCCCATCACCGACGGCCAGTATGTCTGGGTCTATTATAAGAGCGGCGAACTCGCCTGCCTGACCCTCGCGGACGGTGCCGTCGTCTGGAAGACGAACCTGCAGCAGCAGTTCGGCGAAAATACGCTCTGGTGGGATCTCGGCACCTCGCCCGTGCTCACCTCCAAGGCGGTGGTCGTCGCCGTGATGCAGACCGGACCGAGCTACCTGGCAGCGTTCGACCGCACGACCGGCAGCCTGCTCTGGAAGCACGACCGGATGCTCGACGCCCCCGAGGAGGCTGCGCAGAGCTACACCACGCCGGTCGTCGTCGCCGGGAATACTGACAAGGGCGAACCCGCGGAGATGCTCGTGGTACTCGGCGCTGACCACGTGACGGCCCACGACGCCGCCAATGGGAAAGAGATCTGGCGAGTTGGGGGGCTCAATCCGACAGGCCACAAGTATTTCCGGTCGATCTCCTCACCGGTGGTGGCCGGCGACTTCGTCATCGCGCCGTATG
>CAXNGP010000111.1:0-6651 GCA_964201845.1 Pirellulales bacterium | reverse complement strand
TGGCGCAGCTGATGCAGGGGTCGAAGTTCCGAATCAGGTGCTCGCAGCGGTGCCGCACGTCGTCGTCGCCGCGGTCGAGCACGCCCGGCAGCATATCCTTCAGGTCGGCCTCGATCTGCCCCTGGTTCTGGGACGTGGGGGGCACGATCACGGCGGCCTTCACCAGGCCGTCGTCGCCCACCTCGTAGCGATGGTAGAGCAGGCCCCGCGGGGCCTCCGTGGCATGGCAGCCGACGCCGGCGCGGGGCTCCGCCTCGATCCGGCAGGGAGCGATCGGCTTGTCGGCATGTGCCACCGCGATCCGGATCGCCTCCTCGCAGGCCGCCACGATCTCGATCGCCCGGGCCACGATGCTCTGAAAGGAGTTGGTGATCGGCAGCGGAATGCCGCTCGCCTCGGCGGCCGCGCGGGCCCGCGGCGGCAGCTGGTCGAAGCAGAGATTGAGCCGGGCGAGCGGCCCGCAGAGGTAGGGCTGTCCCTCGGGCAGCATCACGCTCTGCAGCGCCGTGCTCCAGGGCACCTGCCGCTCCTGGAAGTGCGGCTCGTAGTCGCCCACATCGATGTCCAGGCCGCCGGAGGAGATCACCCGCCCGTGGTTCATCGGATACTCACCTTCCGCCCGCAGGCAGACACACTCGTAGTCCCGCGCGAAGTCGGGAAACTCGAACCGGCTCGTCTCGCGCACGACCTCCTCGGCCGCCGCCAACCCCCACTCGAGCTCCGGCACGAGGCCGCGCACCGCCGCCGGGTCGGGGGCCCGATGAAAGCCCCCCACGGCCACGTTGATCGGGTGCACGGCCCGCCCGCCGACCACTTCCATGATCCGGTTGCCGAGCGCCTTGAGCCGCAGGCCCCGCTCGACGAGCTCGGGGGCCACCTTCGCGAGCGCCAAGCCGCTCTCGTAGCCGAGGAAGTCGGGGGCGTGCAGCAGGTGGATGTGGAGCGCGTGGCTCTGGATCCACTCGCCGCAGTAGAGCAGCCGCCGCAGCGCCGCGATCGCCGGCGTGGTGACGATGCCCAGCGCCCGCTCGACGGCCTGGCACGCGCTCAACTGATAGGCCACCGGGCAGATACCGCAGATCCGGGCCACGAGGTCGGGCAGCTCGCGGATCGCCCGACCCTGAACCAGCTTCTCGAAAAACCGGGGCGGCTCGTAGATCGAGAACTCGGCGATCTCGACCCGGCCATCAGCCACGCGGACGCGGAGCGAGCCCTCGCCCTCGACGCGGGCCAGGGCCTTCACCGAAATCGTGCGCACGACGGGATCACTCATGGCATACCAGAGGATTTCGGCGGGGTGCGGCCGCATCCAAGCCCCCGGCGCAAGCCGGGGGACTCGACGTGGGGTCGTCGCCGATGTGGCGTCGGGCCCGATGCGGCTTCGGCGGAACGTGGGGGTGCACCCGCACCGGCATGGCGGGCGGGACGGCCCAACGACCCGCGGTCCCCGGGCTCGCGCCCGGGGCTTCTATCGGGAGCCATTCAAGCCTCCCTCCAGCCGGTCGCTCTCGGCGCGAAACGCGGGGGCGTAGCCGTTGAACGACCGCACCAGCCGCGTGAGCTCCGCCCGCGGTGTGCCCCGGCCCTCGTAGAAGCCGGTCAGGCTCACCAGATTCGTCGCCTCCGCCGGACCGTAGCACCCGAAACATTCGCGGTCGTGGGCCGGGCAGATCGCGCCGCAGCCGGCCTGCGTCACCGGCCCCAGGCAGGGGATGCCCTTGGCGACCGCCACGCAGACCGTGCCCCGCGCCTTGCACTCCACGCACACGGAGTGGCCCGGCACGTGCGGCTTGCGACCGAGCACCAGCGCCGTGATGAGTTCCACGAGCTGCCGCGTGTCGATCGGGCAGCCCCGCAGCTCGAAATCCACCGGCACGTGGTCGGCGATCGCGGTGCTCGTCGCCAGCGTGCTGACGTATTCGGGCGAGGCGTAGACGGCTCCGAGAAACTCGTCGATCCCGCCCCAGTTTCGCAGGGCCTGGATGCCGCCGGCCGTGGCACAGGCTCCGATCGTGACGAGAAACCGGCACTGGCGGCGGATTTCCCGGATCCGCTCGGCGTCGTCGGCCGTCGAGATCGAGCCCTCCACGAGCCCCACGTCGTAGGGCCCGGGCACGATCCGCGAGCTCGCCTCGAGGAAGTGGTCGATGCGAACGCGGTCGGCGATCTCGAGCAGCTTGCCCTGGGCATCGAGCAGCTGCAGCTGGCAGCCGTCGCAGGAGGCGAACTTGAAGACGGCGAGGCTGGGCTTCGTGGTCATGGCCGGCTCGCTAGAGGTGCGGAACCGCGAGAAGCTCCGCGATCGAATCATAGGCGAAGACCGGGCCGTCCTGGCAGACAAAGTGGGGCCCGAACTGGCAAAGGCCGCAGTGCCGCACCGCGCAGGCCATGTTTCGCTCGAGCGACACGAACACATCCTGGCCGGTGATCCCGACCCCGGCCGCGGCCCGGGCCACGGCGTTCATCATCGGGTCGGGCCCGCAGCAGATCACGGCCGCGTTCGCCGGATCGAGCGTCAGGCCCGCGAACAGGTCGGTCACCAGTCCGACGTGTCCGCTCCAGGACGCGTCGCCCTCGTCCACGACCGGCCGCACGTCGATCCCAGCCGCCCGCCAGGCGGCGTATTCCGCGGCGTAGAACAGCCCCGCGGGCAGCTTCGCGCCATGCAAGACCGTGACGCCCGCGTAGCGGTCACGATGCCGGGCAAACTCGTAGATCGCCGTCCGCTGCGAGGCCAGGCCCAGACCGCCCCCCACCACCACGACGTGCCGGCCCCGCAGCCTCTCGGCGGGCCACGGCCGGCCGAAGGGGCCCCGCAGCAGGATCTCGTCGCCCGGCTCCAGCCGCGCGAGCGCGTCGGTGACGTTGCCCACCGCCCGCACCGTGTGGGCGAGCACCGCGGGCGTGGCGGCGTCGGACGAGATCGAGATCGCCGCCTCGCCGATGCCGGGCAGATAGAGCATGTTGAACTGCCCGGCGGCGAACCGATACGCCGCACGCACCCGCGGGCTGGTGAACTCGAGGTCGTAGGTCCGCACGCCCGGCACCTCGGGCGTGATCCGCAGGATGCGCGCGGGATGCGAGCGCCACGGGTCGGCGGCCCGGGGCCCGAGACCGTCAGCCGGGTCCGGATGCATGCCCGCCCCCCGCGCTCTCCGCGGGGGTGGCCCGGATCGCGGCCACCTCCTCGGTGATGTCGATACCCACGGGACACCAGGTGATGCACCGCCCGCAGCCGGTGCAGCCGGAGGTGCCAAACTGATCGATCCAGCCCGCGAGCTTGTGGGTGAGCCACTGCCGGTAGCGCGAGGCGGTGGAGCTGTGCACCGCGTGGCCGTGGATCTTCGCATGATCGAGCGTGAAACAGCTCGCCCAGTGCCGTTCGCGGTCCACGTGGTCGCCGGACAGGTCGGCCACCTCGGTGACGCTCGCACAGAAGCAGGTGGGGCAGACGAGCGTGCAGTTGGTGCAGGAGAGGCACCGGGTGGCCACGTCGTCCCAGCGGGCGTGCTCGAGGTTGCCGAAGAGCAGGTCCCGGATGCCCTCGGTGTCGAGGCTGCGGGGCCGGGGCTGGCCCGGTTCGGCCTGGCGGGCATGCATCCGCGCGGCCAGTTTCTCGGGCACCGCCCTGGCCGCCGCGACCTCCGCGGGCGTGCAGGCGTGCAGCCCGTCGCGCAGCGTCGCCAGGATCTCGGCGCCACGGGCCGAGCCCACCTCGCAGGCAAACCGGCTCGGCCCACTCCCGTCGCCGTGCTCGGTGAGCGCGAGATCGAAGGAGTGGGTGGCGGCCGGACCGCAGCCCATCGAGTGGCAGAAGCAGGTGGCCACCGCGCGGCGGCAGTTCACCGCCACGACGAACAGTTTCTTGCGGCGGGCGGCATAGCCGGGATCGACGTGCTCGCCTCCCATGAAGACGCGATCCTGGATGCGGAGGGCCTCGAGGTCGCAGGCCCGCACGCCGATCACCGCCAGCGGCGGTTCGTGCCGGGCCAATTCCTCCTGCGACCATGAGCCCCCGGCGCGCGTGAACCGCGCGATCGTCTCCCGGGCGGGAAAGAGGAAGTTCTTGAGTGAGTGCGGGCCTACGACGTGGTCGAACGTGCCGGCCGCGGGATCGGGCCGCAGCCGGTAGGTTCCGCCGTCCTGCTCGTCAAGCCAGCCGGTGGGCAGATCGCGGGCCGAGGCCAGGTCGCGGATCACGACCGCCCCGTCGGCCACCTGCGGCCCCACGACGCGGTAGCCCCCGGCGGCGAGCGCCACGACGAGCCGCTCGAGCCCGGCCGCATCGAGCCACCACCAGGAGCTGGGCGTGATCTCGGGAGCCGGCATGGGGACCTCGGGGACGCGGAAGTCTAGCAGTTCACAACCTCGAAAGCGCGGCCCGTCCACTGGCCTGTGCGGGGTTGCCCGTGCCGATCGAGCGGCATTGATCGCGAGCCCAGCCAGGATCGCGGAGCGGGCATCCGGCCGCCGCCGTGCGAAACCAGGCTCACACGTCGCGGAGCGCCTGGTCGAGCACCTCGAGCATGAAGTCGGCGTCGGCCGCCGAGAGACACATCGGCGGCTTGATCCGCAGCACGTTGCCGTGCAGGCCACCCTTGCCGATCAGGAGCCCGAGTTCCCGGCAACGCTCGAACACCCGCAGGCACTCGTCCTTGGCCGGAGCCTTGTGGACGCGGTCCTTCACCAGCTCGACGCCGAGCATCAGCCCCAGCCCGCGGACGTCGCCGATCAGGTCATGCCGGGCGGCCAACTCGAGACAGCCGGCCTTGAGGCGGCCGCCGACTGCGGCCGCATTGGCCTGGATGCCGTCCTCGTCGATCACGTCGAGCACCGCGCGGCCCTGGGTGCAGGCCACGGGATTGCCGCCGAAGGTATTGAAATGGATTCGGCTGGTGAGGGCCCGGGCAATCTCGGGGGTGGTCACCACGGCGGCCAGAGCCGCTCCGTTGCCGATCCCCTTGGCCATCGTGACGATGTCGGGGATCACCCCCTGGGTCTCGAAGCCCCAGTAGTGCGAGCCGGTGCGGGTGAAGCCCGCCTGCACCTCGTCGGCGATGCACAGGCCTCCCGCCGCGCGGGCATGCCCATAGGCCGCCGCAAGGTAGCCATCGGGAAACACGACCGCGCCCCCCACGCCCTGGATGCTCTCGGCGATGAAGGCGGCGACGCGGCCCGAGGTGCCGAACTCGACCAGGTTTTGGACGTCGGCCGCATACTTCGGCCCCGCCGCGGGATCGTCGTAGCCGTAGGGGCCGCGCAACCGGTCGGGAAACAGGGCATGCTGCACGCCGAAGGAGTGCGGCACGTTGAACTTCCAGGTGTGGTGGCTGGTCAGCCCCATCGTCTGCATGCTGCCGCCGTGGTAGCAGTTGCGCAGCGCGATCACGTCGAAGTTGCCCGTGTAGGCCCGCGCCATGAGGATCGCGAGATCGTTGGCCTCCGAGCCCGAATTGACGAAGTAGCAGACCTTGAGATCGCCCGGCATCCGGGCCGCGAGCGCGCGGGCGTATTCCGCGACGCAGGGATTGAGGTAGATCGTCGTCGTGTGCTGGAGGATCTCGTTCTGCCGATTGACGGCGGCCACGATCCGGGGGTGGCAGTGTCCCACGCTCACCGTCACGATCCCCCCGAACCCGTCGAGATAGCGCCGGCCGGTCTCGTCGTAGAGGTATTGCATGTGCCCCTCGACGATCATCAGGGGCTGCTTGTAGTAGGTGAAGATCGCCGGATTGACGAACTCCTGCCGCAGGGCGAGCACCTCGGCCCGGGACGGCCCCCCGTAGGGCCGTGGGCGGTGGTCAGAGGGGGGCAGCGCGGGGTGGGTCGCGGTGGTCACGGCCATGGCAGGCCTCCTAGGCGCGAGGGAGCAAGGACCGCAACAGACTGTACAGCAGGAAGCCCAGGGCAAACCCCGTGAACCACGCGTAGTGATAACCGGCCACCAGCCAGCCGGGAAACATCGCCGCATCGGCGAGCCCGATCCGGACCAGGAACCCCGGCAGGTTGGGGAGCACGGCCAGACCGAGGGCCACGAAGGCCACGATGCTGAAACCGCCCACGTAGTGGTAGGCACCGCCGCGGCGATAGAGGTCGTCGACGACCAGCCGGCACCGCCGCCAGACGAAGTAGTCGGCGATCATGATGCCCGCGATGGGGCCCAGCAGGGCGCTGTAGCCGATCAGCCAGGTGAAGATGTAGCCGCTGGGATCCTGGTAGAGCTTCCAGGGCCGCATCACCACGCCGATCAACGCCGTGATCAGGCCGCCGGTGCGGAAACTCACGAACCGGGGGGCTAGGGCGGCGAAGTCGTTGGCCGGCGAGACGACATTGGCGGCGATGTTGGTGGAGAGCGTGGCCACCGCGAGCGTCACCAGGGCCAGGGCAGAGATCCACGGATTCCCGAACCGGGCGATCACCTGGACCGGATCCCAGATGGCCTCGCCGAAGACCACGACCGTGGCGCTGGTCACCACGATCCCGATCAGCGAATAGAAGGTCATCGTGGCCGGCAGGCCGACCGCCTGGCCGACGATCTGGTCACGCTGCGAGCGGGCGAAGCGGGAGAAGTCGGGGATGTTGAGCGAGAGCGTGGCCCAGTAGCCGATCATCGCCGTCAGGCCGGCCCCGAACACGGGCCAGAACTCGGCG
>CAXNGP010000110.1:0-6686 GCA_964201845.1 Pirellulales bacterium | reverse complement strand
GAGGATCGAGACGCGGCCCTGCGGGATCGGCAGGGGATCCTGGGCACCGGTCTGAGGATTCCAATACGAGAGCGGCGCCGTGAGCCGCAGGCTGAGCTGCGATCCCGAGGGCAGCGTCGCCCCCCGACTCCAGCCCGGGGTTCCATCGTTGCTCGCCATGCCGGCTTGGAGAAGCACGAACAGCTCCTCCGGGTTGAAGTTTCGGTAGACGCTCGGCGACACCGTGAGCTTGCCCATCTGGGCGTCGAACCCGACGGAGAAGGGCGTGCCGTGCCCGGCCGCAGGCCGCGCGAAGCAGGCCGCGACGAGACAGCCGGCGACGGTGAGCAGCGCGGACAGGCGGCGAGGGAGACGGGAGAGTGTCATCGGTGACTCCGGATGGGGACGTGAGGCTACCGTCCAGCGCGGCAGAGGGAAAACGAACCGGTCAGGGTGACCTCGGCAGGCCGCTCGGCAGGGCGAAGTGTGGGTCGGTGGCCGCCTTCACCGCGGCCACCCAGCCGTGGACGGTCTCGGCGGGGAGGCACTCCACGTGGGCGTCGAGGCAGAGGTAGTGGGCGTGGCCGACGTGCAGCCGGTCGGTCGTGCCCGAAGCCGCGCCGCCGACGCCCGCGGGCACCGCGACCTCGCCGGGATGGATTTCCAACTGCACCCGCGACCAGACCCAGCCGGGCATCTGCCGCTCGCGCGTCAGGTTCATGCTGCTGAACCAGTCGTTGGGGTGGGCATGGTCGTCGCCGGGCGCCAGGCCCCGCCGCGGCGAGACCTCGAAGGCAAAGATCGTACGGGTGGTGGCACCGACCTGCCGCAACCGCGAGACGGCGCCCGGGATGTCCATCGTCAGATAGGCGTTGACGATGTAGCTCGTCGCCAGCGCAGTGCGACGCTCGCTGCCACGGGGATCGCTGGGGCAGATCCGGACCGCATCGCAGCTCTCGAGCCAGGGGGCGACCGTGTAGACCCATGACCTGGAGTTGCCCTCGGCGTCCTTGTCGTGGTCCGTCCGGGGAAGCTTGCCCTGGTGGGCATCGGTGAACCCGAGCACGGCCAAGCCGAGCTGCCGCAAATTGCTCGAGCACTGCGTCCGGCGGCCAGCTTCCCGGGCGGACTGCACCGCGGGCAGCAGCAGGCCCACGAGCGTCGCGATGATCGCGATCACGACGAGCAGCTCGACGAGGCTGAAGCCTTTTCTGATGTGCATCGGCAATCCTCTCGGGGTGATCCGGCGGCGGCCCCGGGGCCGCCGCCGGATCGGTCTCGAAGTCACGCTTTAGCGACGCCGCCGGGCCACTATCGAGCCCGCTCCGGCAAGGCCGGCCACGACCAGCGCCACGCCCGTCGGCTCCGGCACCGGCGCGACCGTCACCGACACACCGTAGGTCGGGTAGGCGTTGTTGGTCGCCCCGAAGGTCATCGTCTCGGTGGCCTGGGCCGCGTAGCCTGCGCCGCCAACCAGGAGCGAGTAGTCGCCCGAAGCGAGGTTCAGGAACGTCTGGGACACCGTGCCGTCGGCGACACCATCGCCACCGATCGTCGCCGTCCCGAACGTGCCGTAGTTGGCCGTCGTGCCATCGGCGGCATGCCCCACATAGGTGAAGCTCCGCAGCGAGTCGGTCCGTGGATCCGCCGGCACGGTCGGCCAGTTCGTGGTGCTGTTGCCGATCGACCAGTTGCCCAGGGCGTTGAACGAGCCCTCCTTCCCGGAGCCACCCAGGTTCGCCGAGTCCCAGACGCCGTTGGCGTTGGTGTCAGTGAACGCCTCGCCCGGGTCCCAGACAGCGTTGGCATTGGCGTCGGTGTAGGCCTCGGCCACGCCCGCCGTGCCGAACTGCTGCCGCAGCCACTCGACCGACAGGCTCGAGCTGTCGTGCGCCAACGGGCTCGTCGTGTGAGACAGCCCCGCGTAGAGCGAGAACCCGGGCAAGAGCACGTCGTGCCCGCCCGTCTGCTGACCGGCAGCCGTCCCGATGGCGAGATTCTGCCGCTGGGCCGTGACGGTCACGCTCGTCGGTGCCGAGAGCGTGAACCGATACACCCGGGTGCGATGGCTGTCGCCCCAGTTCAGGTCGGTGGCATCGGCCCAGCCGAAACTGCTCGACACGGCCTGGCCCGAGATCGTCGAGCCGGTCGTGACCGTGCCGAAATCGCGGCCTGAATAACTGATGTGGGCCTCGGCCTGATGGAACGACCCGGCGAGGAAGAAGGCTGTGGCGGCAGCCGCCACGGCCCGGGGAAACGCAAACCTTGTGGTCATCAATAGTCCTCGTGTGATGGAGCCACCTCCGAACGACGGCGGCAGCCGGGAGCGGGCAAGGCCACCACTCAGCCGCGCGGGCGCACGCCCGCTCTCCGGCAATGGGTGGCAAAACGACAACAGGCCGCCCGGCGGGATGCCGGCGGCGGGCGTCGTGCTAGGCCCTGGGCGGCGGCAGATTGGGCGGACCGCCCGTCCCGCTGGCCCCGTCATCACACGTCATGACCGCTCCCACGCGCGGCCACGGAATCTCGCAGGTCACGACCGCCGGAGGTGGCAGCGAGACACCGGCCGCGGCCCACTGGGCCACGATCCCGCCGCAGGCGAGCATCGCCCGGAGGATCACGACTTTGCACCCGGGCTCGTCGTTCGGCGCGGGCTCGTCGCTGGAGGGGGGCGAGACCGGCTCACCGGCCAGGGACGTGGAGTCGCCGCAGGCGGAGTCCTCCGCGGCCTCGCCATCGTCACTGGCCGCACAGCACGAGGGCTTCGCCTGCTGCTTGACTGCACAGCACCCGCCCGCGGCCGGTGCGGGCGCGGCCGCGGCAGCCACGCGCCGCTGGAGCGCCGCGAGCACCGCCGGCTCGAGCCCGCGGGCCTTCGCCCAGGCGAGCGTCTCGGCCGGGGTGTGGCAGCAACAGCTCGTGAAGCAGCGCTCGGCCGAGTCGCAGCCGCAGGCTTTATCCATGCAGGGAAAGGGCCGCGAGCGGTCCTTGCCGGCGACCTTCGCCGCCGCCGTGCCCTCAGGCGGGCTCAGGACCGGCAGCGGCAGCCCCGAGGTCACCAGGCCGTAGAGGGCGAGCATCGCCCAGGCGACCGCACGACGAAGGACCGAGCACGCAAACATACTGTTGGAGCCTACACAGCCGCCGTGGCCGGGTAAAGGTTTGGGGCGGCGCCAGGATTCGGCTGAATCCCGCGGCCGCGCAGGGAACCTACATCGCCCGCAGGAACCGCACCGCGTCGGTCAGCTCGGCCATGGCCTCCCGCGGCTCGACCGGCTCCAGGCCGATCCAACCCTGGTAACTCCGCTCTTCGAGCGCGGCGAACACGCCCGCGAACTCGACCTGGCCCGTCCCCAGGATCACCGCCCGGCCACGGCCGGCGAAGGGTCCGGCCACGGCGTCCGTGGCGTGCACGGCCCGCACGTGATCGCCGAGGGTGGCCACGGCGGCGGCCGGGTCGTGGCCATGCACGACGAGCGATCCGGTCACGAGGTCGCAGGCGAGCGAGCCTTCCGGGAGGGCCGCGATCAGGCGGGCGAGATCGGCCGGTGCCGCCCGGCCCGCCTCGGCGCAGAGCCTGGCGCCGACGTGCTGCGACCAGGTGCCGATGTCGGCGAGCACATCGACCAGCAGCCGCCACTCGGCGGAGTCGCCGTCGGCCGGGATCTCACCGACGTGGTTCGTGACCACGCCCGCGCCCAGGTCGTGGGCGAGCTTCAGCGCCCCCTTCGTGGCGGCGATCCGCGGCTCGAGCCGCTCCGCGTCGCCGTAGCCGCCCCGGGTCTGGAAGGCGACGCCCGAGACGACGAGCCCCTCGTCGCCGAGCCACTTGCGGATCTGCCGCAGACCGGTCTGCGACATCTCGGCGGGATCCAGCCCGTGGCGGGCGTCGAGCTCGATCCCGCCGCAGCCCAGGTCGCGTGCCAGCCGGAAGGCCCGCCGCAAATCACGGGCCAGGGCCGCAGCAGGCAGCGAGAGGCGGGCTGTTTCCATGACCGAAGACCGGGGGTAGTGGGCGACGGCCACCGGACCGCCGACCGACTCAATAGTATCCTGTCGGCATGCCCAGCCTCCCAGACGTCGTCGCCGCGCTCGAACGGATCGCGCCAGAGCGGCTCGCGGCCGAGTGGGATTCGGTCGGTCTGCTCGTCGCCCCGCGTGACCCGCAGGTGCGGCGGGTGCTCACCTGCCTGACACTCACGCCCGAGGTGGCGGCCGAGGCGGTCCGCGCGCGGATCGATCTGGTGATCACGCACCACCCGCTGCCGTTTCGCCCCATCGGCCGCATCACGCCCGAGACCGGCACCGGCCGCGTGCTGCTTACGCTCGTCGGGTCGGGCTGCGGTGTGTGGAGCAGCCACACGGCCTGGGACTCGGCGGCCGGCGGCATCAACGAGCAGCTCGCCGCGCTGATCGGGCTGGCCGAGATCCGCCCCATCGCCCCCGACGCCAGCGATCCCGCCGTCGGGTTCGGCCGGATGGGCTCGGCGCCGGGCGACCCGACCTTGGCGGCACTGGCCCGCCTGCTCGCAGGCACGCTCGATGCGACCGGCGTGCAGATCGTGGGCGACCGCGACCGGGCGGCGGGCCGGGTGGGCATCGTCTGTGGCAGCGGCGGCGATCTCGTCGGCCAGGTGGCCGCGGCCGGCTGCTCGACGCTCGTCACCGGTGAGATCAAGCTCCATCAGGCGCTGGAAGCACGGGCGGCCGACCTAGCCGTGATCGCGCTGGGCCATCACGCGAGCGAACACTTCGCGATGGCCGAGCTCGGCCGCCGGCTCGCGGCGGAAGTGCCCGGCCTGGAGACCGTGGTGTCGCGGGAGGATCGCGATCCGATCGGGTGGCTCTGACGAGGGCACTGGTGCGTTGGCACGCCGGGTGCGGGGGGTCGCGGTTCTCGTCATGGGCGTCATGGGTTTTTCAGGGTGGGCTTTTGAATCGCTCCACCGCGCGGCCTAGACTGAAGGGCTTCCTTCCGAGCCGTCGCCCATGCCCCGCTTCCTCACCGCCCTGCCGGTCTACAACGAGGCCGCCCACGTCGAAGCGGTGCTCGACGAGGTCTTGAAGGTCACGCCCGACGTGCTCGTCGTCGACGACGGCTCGACCGATGGCACCGGCGCGTTGCTGGCCGCGCGGGCCGCACGCCCCGGCGACATCCGGCTCGTGCGGCATCCCGTCAACCGTGGCTACGGCGCGGCCCTGGCAACCGCGTTCGCGGAAACGCTCGCCGGCGACTGGGACGGCTTGGTCACGATCGACTGCGACGGCCAGCACCAGCCCCGCCTGATCCCCGCCTTCGTGGCGGCCGCCACGGCTCCCGGCGGACCGGCCATCGTCAGCGGCAGCCGGTATCTCCGCCAGTTTGCCGGCGACAGCCGACCGCCCGAGGCCCGCCGGCGGATCAACGCCGAGATCACTGCGGAGCTCAACCGCCGCCTCGGGCTTTCGCTCACCGACGCCTTCTGCGGCTTCAAGGCCTATTCGCGGCGGGCCCTCGAGAAGCTCCAGGTCACCGAGACCGGGTACGCGATGCCGCTCGAGCTCTGGGTGCGGGCGGTTGCGGCCGGGCTGGCGGTGGGCGAACTGGCGGTGCCGCTGGTGTATCTCGACGAGGCACGGAGCTTCGGCGGCTCCCTCGACGACGCCGAGACCCGCCTCGCGTACTACCGACGGGTGATCGACCGGGCCGAGGCGGCGGTAGCCGCCGGGCGGCCGAGCCGCGGCTAGAACCCGCGGCTGGCTCGGCGACCGGCGTTGGCCCGGGTTGCGGCCGTGTGCTACGGTCGGCGGTTCGGCGCCGCACCGGCCCCGTTCGACCCAGAGGCTCCCCGCGCCGATGCCCGTCCGCCGCCGCATCCACGAGCCCCCCGAGCCCTCGGGGGCCAGGCTGGTCGAGCCGCCGATCGTGCCGGGCCCGGGAACCGGTTCGATCGAGGCCCTCGTCGACAACAACCGCCTGCTGCGGTCGGCCCTCGATCTGCGCATCGGCGACATGCGGCTGCACGAACTCGTGGCGGCCACCCGCCGCGAAGTGCTGATGGTGGCGGCCGAATACACGAGCCACTACCGCGACGTGACGCGGCCCAGCGACATGGCCGACTGGATCAGCCGGCCGCTGATCGCCGGCGGGCACCAGCCGGAGCTCTTCCACCCGGGCGTGTGGCTCAAGAACGCGGTGCTCGATGCCTACGCGCGGCAGGTGGGCGGCACGGCCGTCAATCTGGTGATCGACAGCGACCGCTGCGGCCGCGCGGCGATCGACGTGCCGGTGGGTACGCCCGCCGACGCCCGCCTGGAGCCGGTGCCCTTCGACGCCCAGGCGCCGGAGATGGCCTGGGAGGAGCGGCCGATCCTGGACCAGGCATGCCTCGAGTCGTTCGGGGAGCGGGCCTCGGCCCTGCTCGCGCCGCTGGTGCCCGACGCGATCCTGCGGAGGTTCTGGCCGCTGGTGGTGGATCGCGCGAGAGAGAGCCAACGCCTCGGCCTGGCGATCGCGCAGGCGCGGCACATCGTCGAGGAACGGTTCGGCCTCGAGACGCTCGAGCTGCCGGTGGGCGAACTCGTCAAGCTGCCGACCGTGATGGTCTTCACCGGCTGGCTCCTGGCCCACTGCCATGCCCTCCACGAGTCGTACAACGCCGCGCTCGCTTCCCATCGCCGCGCGCGGAAGGTCCGGGGACGCGGCCGGCCGATGCCCGACCTGGCCG
>CAXNGP010000109.1:0-6703 GCA_964201845.1 Pirellulales bacterium | reverse complement strand
AGGTCCGGAATCGCGATCGCGTCGGGCAGCACGTCGCGGACCGCCTCGGCCCAGCCACCGGTCAGGATCGTGACCGGCGCGTCGCCCGAGGCAGCCCGCGCTTCGGCGACCAGCCGCGCCACGGCGCCGCGGATGCCATGGCCGATCCCGGCGGCGATCGCGGCCTGCGTGGAACGGCCGGGCATCGTGGGCAGGTCTCCCCCGATGAGCGCCGCCACCGCGGGCAGTTTGCTCGTTCCCTCGGCGAGCGCCCGGGCCATGAGCGCCGGGCCCGGCAGGATCGCCCCGCCGAGAAACCGGCCGTCGGCGGCGACCATGTCGACGGTGACCGCCGTGCCGCAATCCACGACCACGGCCGAACGCCCGGCCGGCTTGAGCAGGCTGGCCGCCGCGGCGGCCGCCAGGCGGTCGATCCCGACCTGGTGCGGCTCGTCGAGGGCCACCGTGAGCGGCAGGTCGAGGTGGCCGATCCGCCGCTGCCGGACGGGGCGGTGTTTCGTGGCGGAGATTTCGGCCACCGTCGCCTCGAGCCGCGTCGCGGCGGCCTCGTAGACGCTGGCCACCAGGATCACTGCGGGCCCCGGCGCCGTGGCGAGCAGCCAGCGCTCGAGGTTGTCGGGATGGAAGCCGCGGCTGTCGAGATCCTGCCGCCGGGCGACCGTCGGCAGCCCGCCCCCGGCTGCGAAGTCGTCGAGCCTGGCCAGTTTGATCCGCGAGTTGCCGACGTCGGCCAGCAGGACCGTGTCGCCCGAGCAGATGCCGCGGCCCGGGCCGGCTGGCGGAGCTGCCCGGTCGCTCATGACGCCGCCTCCCGCCGGTCGAGGGCGGTCGCGATCGATTGCACGAGCCGGTCGAGTCCGGCGCCGGTCGCGGCACTGATCGCGAGCACCTCGCGGCCGGTCTCCTCCGCCAAGGCGCGGCGCACGTCCTCGGACTCCGGCAGTTCGCACTTGCTCACGACGAGGATCTCCGGCCGCCCGCCTAGGGTTGCATCGTACCGCGCGAGTTCCTCGCGGATCGTGCGGTAGTTGACCAGCGGGTCGGTGCCGTCCATCGGCGTTGGTTCCACGACGTGGACGAGGATTCCCGCCCGCTCCACATGGCGGAGAAACTCGTGCCCCAGCCCCACGCCGGCGTGGGCCCCCTCGATCAGGCCGGGCAGATCGGCGAGTACGAAGCTCCGGTCGAGCGAGATGCCCACGATCCCGAGGATCGGTCGCTTGGTGGTGAAGGCGTAGTCGGCGATCTCCGGCCGGGCCCGCGACAGACGCGAGAGCAGCGTGCTCTTGCCGGCGTTCGGCTTCCCCACGAGCCCCACGTCGGCGATCACCTTGAGTTCGAGCATCAGCCGCCGGTGCTCGCCGATCTCGCCGGTGGTCGTCTCCCGCGGGGCCCGGTTGGTCGACGACTTGAAGTGGGCGTTGCCCCAGCCCCCTGCCCCGCCCCGGGCGGCCACCACCTCCGCGCCGATGGTCGCGAGATCCTTGAGCACCAGCCCCGTGGCCTCGTCGAACACGATCGTGCCCGGAGGCACGAGCACGGTCAGGTCGCCACCCCGCGCCCCCTGCCGGTTGGCTGGGCCACCCGCCTCACCGTGCTCGGCCCGCCACTGCCTGCGATGCGCGAGGGCCGAGAGCGAGTCGACGCCCGACTCCGCCCGCAGGATGACACTGCCGCCGTCGCCACCGTCGCCGCCGTCGGGGCCGCCGCGGGGGACGTATTTCTCCCGGCGGAAACAGCAGATGCCGCGGCCCCCGTTGCCGGCAGCCACCTCGATCTGGACTCGGTCGACGAACACAACGGGCCTTCCGCGGTTTCGGGCCTTCCGCAGCGTGGGCCCTGCGAGGTTCGCCGCGGGACTCAGGCCGTCGCGGCCTCGACCACGCTCACCCGCCGACCCTCACGGTCGAACGTGACCGTCCCGTCGGTGAGCGCGAACAGGGTGTAGTCGGAGCCCATGCCGACATTGTGGCCCGGGTGAAACTTCGTCCCGACCTGCCGCACCAGGATGTTGCCGGCCCGCACGACCTGCCCGCCGAACTTCTTGACCCCACGCCGCTGGGCGTTGGAATCCCGCCCGTTGCGGCTGGAACCCTGACCTTTTTTATGTGCCATCGCTTCACCTGGATCGGACGCTACAGGCCGCCTGGCGGCGGCGAAGGACTCGGAGTCTAACCTCAGTTTTCGTACCGGAAAACCCAGGAGTGGTCAATGCCCTCGTGCACCGCGAGGGCCTCACGGAAAAGCTCGGGCCCCTGGGAGCCGAACATGGCCGCCACGAGTTTTTCCCGCTGCTCCGCCGGGGCGGCCCCGATGGCCGTCGCGATCGCCGCGAAGGCGTCGCGGGCATCGAGCCTCGCCACGGTGGCCGGTTCGGCCTCGGTGGCCTCGACCGCGGCGAGCGTGCGGGCGTTCTCGACCGCCCGCAGCAGCCAATCCAGCCGGGCCGCGGCCGGGCCGAAGACCGCGACCGCGCGGGCCTTGCGGGCGGCCAGATCGGGAGCCTCGTCGAGGCCGCGGACGATTTTCGCCAGTGACTCCAGCGGCTTGGCCGCCACCGCCTCGGGCGTGAGCCCCATGGGCTCGAGCCCCTTGCGGCGCGCGGCATCGAGCTCGGCATCGACCGGACCGGCGGCGGACCTTGCGAGCGTCTCGAGCGACTCGACACCGGCATCGCCGAACAGGTCGCGGGCGGCCTGGCTCCGGGCCGTCGCGTCGTCGATGCCGGCCAGGCTCGTGAAGACCGTCTCCAGGGGCTTGAGGCTGGTGCCCGGCCCTTCCCCCACCGGCTCGACGAGCCCGGCGGAATCCCAGCCGAGCTTCAGCCGCTTGAGCCCCAGGACAGGTTGGGCAGTGATCCGACCCGGCCAGCCGAGCGCCGCGAGCACGCGGCCACCGAGGGCCATCCGCTCGAACATGCCGCGGTAGCCGATGCTGATCGCTTCCTTGCCCGCCGCGTCACCGGGCCGCCAGAAATCGAGCCGGAGGCTCTCAAGCGTCTGGTCGATGTGCTGGCCGGGACGGTCCTGGGGCCCGATCTCCTCGCCGGGCCGAGCCCGCCAGCGAATCGCGTTGGTCAGGCCGCGGACGTAGATCGAGAAGTAGTCGATCCGCGGGTCGACGGCCTCCCAGATCGCCACGCCCCACCGCTCCTCCCCGGGCGGGATGTCGGCGGCCGCCATGCCCGCGCTGTCGAGGAACTGCCGGGACGGGTCCTCGCGGAGCCGGATCGCGTCCATCGCGGAGGGTAGGACCCGATCGAGGTAGGCGCGGTAGGAGGCGATCCCCTCGTCGGCGGCCAGCCCCTCGCGGCTCTCCAGCACGAAATGGGGCAGAAACCGGACCGGTTTTTCGAACGTTTCGACCGTGCGTTGGGCCGGGTCCGGCTGTCCCTCGTCGTTGGTGCCGACCACGATCCGTCGGCCTCCGACGTTCTTGACGCGATACACGAGATACCAGACCGTGGCCCGCCGCATCCGCCCTTCGCCGGCCGGGATGTCGACGTCGATCTGCCGGGGCGGTTTGAAGGCGAACTCGAGGCACCAGATGTCGCGCGGATACTCGAGCCGCCGCGCGAGCTCCACGAAGGTCGTGTTGGGGGCGGCTCGCTTGGGCACCCACGCGAGCGCCTGCTGACCCTTCGTCACCTCCACGAGCGAGCCCCGCTGGATCGCGTCGTCCACGGCCGCGTCGGCCGGGATGACGGTGAGCACGCCCGGGGCCAACGACCGGAAGCCACGCGGGCCATCGGCGGCCCGAGCCGACCCGGGCGTGACCAGATTCGCGAGAAGCACCACCGCTCCGATGCGGCGCACCCACGCGGCCCCGCGGGACGAAGGCCCCCCGGTTGCCCCACGACGGAGTCGATCCAGCCTGGAGTTCATGTGGTGAAATGTACCGTGGGCGGCCTGAAAGCCGCAGAAAACACAAACTTTTCCCAAACCGCCCAGATTTCCTTGATTGCCGCCTTTCTCGAGGGCAAACTCGAAGGGTCCAAGGAAATCTTGTCGGAAAACTGGGCTTCGCTGGCCGGGCTTCCGACAAGAGACTCCGGCTGGCAAGCAGGTCCGAGCCAGGTCGGTCCCCTGCTTGTCGGAAGAGTTCGGCATTCAAGCCCGCGGCTCATCATGCTTCGAATCAACCCGCTCCAACCCCCGCGACCGTTTGTGGCCATCTCGGCCCCCGCCGGCCAGCGAGCGCCGGGCGGGCCCGCCTTCGTGGCGGCCGAAGACTACGACTCGACCGGCATCATGGCGGGGGTCGATCCGTCCGAGTCGCGGTACTGGTGGCTGCCGGAACTCTACGGCCCCGAATCGGCCCCGAACGACCCGGTGGCTCACGCGACCAGCCGGGCCGGCGAGCCGAGCGCTGCGGCCGCCTGATCGACTTCGGCGGCCAGCGCCGCGTAGTCGTCGGCGCCGTGCGAGGCCGGCGCGTAGTCGAAGATCGACTGGCCAAAACTGGGCGCCTCCGCCAGGCGGATGTTGCGGCGGATCCGCGTCGCGAACAGCCGGCCCGAGGCCCAGGCCGGATGGGCCGCCTCGCCCTGCGAGAAGAAGGCGTCGACGTCGCGGCCGATTTCGCTCGCCAGCCGCGTGCCGGCTTCGTACATGCAGAGCGCGACCCCCAGCAGCCGGAGCCGCGGATTGACGTGCTCCGCGACCAGTTCGATCGTTTCCAGCAGCTTGCTCAGCCCGTGCAGGGCCAGAAAATGGGGCTGCAGCGGCAGCAGGACTTCTCCCACGGCGGCCATCGCATTGAGCGACAGGAGGCCCAGCGACGGGGGGCAGTCCACGATCAGGTAGTCGAACGGCGGTGGCTGCTCCGCCCCCGGTCCGGCGGAGGCTGACCGGCCGCCGAACCGCGGCTCGGCGGCGATCCGGTCGCGGAGGATCGTCTCGCGACCGGGCCGACTCGCCAGCGCCATCTCGACCGCCGACAGATCGATGTGCGACGGCACGACCGCGAGCGTGTCGCTGACGGGCACGATCGCGTCGGCGAGCGGGCAGCCCGCCGTGATCACGTCGTAGGCCGACACGCCCGTCCCGCCGGGGGCCACGCCCACGTGGAGCGTCGCGTGGGCCTGCGGATCGAGATCGATCAGGCACACCCTCCGTCCGGCGCGCGACAGGCCCACCGCGAGGTTGACCGACGTCGTCGTCTTGCCGACCCCGCCCTTCTGATTGGCGACGGCGATGGATCGCATGGTGGGTGTCTCGGGGAGAAAACGGGGGAAGCGGCGAGGGCGGGGAGGATACGGCGCCGCGAGGCCCCTCAAAAGCCCGATTTCTGCGGGGGAAACTGGCTTTTCGTGTCCTCAATCCACTCCCGCAGGCCGGGGCCGATCGGCCCGAGCCTGATGCGACCCGTTCGCCCGACCACCGTCGCGAAGCCCGGCTCATCGAGGTCGATGGCGACCACCGCCGCCGGGGTCTTGTCGGCGGCGGCGGCGAAGAAGGCGATGGCCTCGTCCCACTCGGCCGGCGCCAGTCGCCCGCGGGCCGGGTCGGCTCCGCCTTCCTGGCGGACGTCGTTCCAGCGAAAGTTGACGTCTTCGATCAGGCCACGGCGAAGGTGAACGAGGCCGGGGGCGCGGGAGATGTCGAGCCTCGCCTCAGCCCGGACACCCCCCCGATCGGCGGCCAGCGACCAGAGTTCCACGCGCGGGGCCGCCTGGATGCTGCGGGCCGCCGCCGGCCCGTAGAACGCCAGGCAGCGCCGCGTCTGGCCCCATTGAAACCACACGGCGAACGCTGCCAGCCCCAGGGCCAGCAGCACGAGCCCGAGCACGAGCCGGGTTCCGATCGCGGTCGATGCGGGGAGCGGGCTGGCTGGGTCGGACGGCGGCAGGCGCGGCTGAGACACGGTCGGGCGCTCGAGGGGACGCGCGGAAAGCGGCGACGAAACGCTGGTCGCCGAAGGCCCCGCGGCTCGCTATAAGATAGTCGGTTTGCAGCCGTGAGCCCTCAAGGATCTGCCCGAGGAGAATCGTCCGTGGCCAACGCCTTCGATCCCTACCGTGAAGCCCTGGTCGTGGAGCAGCACACCGTCTGGCCGGCCGCCTACGAGGACTGGTCGGCCGGCGACAAGGCGCGGGTCGAGTCGTTGCTCCATGCCGCCCCCGCGGATGCGGGCGATCTTGACTACGTCCGGCAGCACACCGGCTTTGCCCGGGTGATCACCGTGACGCCTGCCGATCTCGAGCGGGTAAGCGTGACCTGACCGTGGCCACGATCAGGGTTCAACTGCCTGGCGATGCGACCGACCGCTCCTACGAGATCGCCTGCGGCAGCGGGCTGATCGATTCCGTGGGCGGCCGCGTCGCGGCGGCCGGTGGCCGGAGGGCGGTGGTGATCGCCGACGCGGCCGTTGCCCGGTCGCACGCCGCCCGCGTGGCCGGCTCGCTGACGGCCGCCGGCGTCGTGACCACCGCGCTCGAGGTGCCCTCGGGGGAGTCGTCGAAGGGGGTGACCTCGGCGGCCCGGTTGTGGACCGGCCTGGCCGAACTGGCGGTCGACCGCAGCACGCACATCGTGGCGGTGGGGGGCGGCGTGGTCGGGGATCTGGCCGGTTTCGTGGCCGCCACGTTCGCCCGGGGGCTCCCCCTCTGGCACGTGCCCACCACCCTGGTCGCCCAAGTCGACAGCGCGATCGGGGGCAAGACCGGCCTCAATCTCGAGGCGGGCAAGAACCTGGTCGGGGC
>CAXNGP010000108.1:0-6751 GCA_964201845.1 Pirellulales bacterium | reverse complement strand
TGTCCTGGGATTATTCCTGAAACCGATGGCCGTCGAAAGAGAAGCGGCAGCCGGGCGGTTGAGGCCGTGATTATGGGGGGGCGCGGGCCGGGGTCGACGTTCGCCCGGGGCTTTCGGTCAGCTCAGGATGCCCCGGACCACGTGCCCGTGCACGTCCGTGAGCCTGAAGTCGCGGCCCTGGGAGCGGTAGGTGAGCCGCTCGTGGTCGAGGCCCAGGCAGTGGAGGATCGTCGCCTGGAGATCGTGCACGTGCACTTCGTCCTTCGCCACGTGAAAGCCGAGTTCGTCGGTCTCGCCATAGGTCATCCCGCCCCGGATGCCGCCGCCGGCCAGCCACATCGTGAAGGCGTTGGGATGATGGTCGCGGCCCAGCGAGCGGCCGAGCACGGCGCTCGCCTCCACCATCGGCGTGCGGCCGAACTCGCCCCCCCACACCACGAGCGTCTCGTCGAGCATGCCCCGCCGCTTGAGGTCGGCCACGAGCGCCGCCGAGGCCCGGTCGGTGGCCTGGCAGTTGTTCTTCACGTTGCCCGCCACGTCGGAGTGGGCGTCCCAGCCCTCGTGGTAGATCGTCACGAACCGCACGCCCCGCTCCACGAGCCGGCGGGCGATCAGGCAGGCCCGGGCGAAGCTCGCCTCACCGGCCGAGCACCCGTAGAGGGCGAGCGTCTCGGCCGATTCCTCGGCCAGGTTCATCAGTTCCGGCGCCGAGGTCTGCAGCCGATGGGCCATCTCGTAGGCCGCGATCCGCGTCGCGATCTCGGGGTCGCCGTCAGCGGCGAGCCGGCGCCGATTCATCGTCGAGACGAGGCCGAGCGTGTCGGCGGCGAGCCGGCCGTCGGCTCCGGCGGGCGAATCGACGTTCAGGATCGGCGGCCCGGCGTTGCGGAACCGCGTGCCGGTATAGACGCTCGGCAGGAAGCCGCTCGACCAGTTGGCGCTGCCGCCGCTGATCCCGCCCCCCGTGCTCATCACGACGAAGGCCGGCAGGTCGTCGCTCTCGCTGCCCAAGCCGTAGGTGACCCACGAGCCCATGCTCGGCCGGCCCGGCTGGGCGAAGCCGCAGTTCATGAAGATCTGGGCGGGCGCGTGATTGAACTGGTCGGTGCGGCAGCTCTTCACGATCGCGATCTCGTCCACGACCGTCGCCAGGTGGGGCAGCATCTCGGAGAGCTCGGCGCCGCTCTGACCGTGCCGGGCGAAGTGGAACCGCGGCCCCAGCACCGCGGCGTCGGGCCGGATGAAGGCGTATCGCTGGCCGCCGATCACCTCCGGCGGGATCGGCTTGCCCTCGATCGCCGCGAGCTTCGGCTTGTGGTCGAAGAGTTCGAGCTGGCTCGGGGCTCCCGCCATGAATAGCTGGATCACGGCCTTGGCCCGGCCGGGGAAGTGGGGCGGCCGGGCGGCCAAGTTCCCGGCCGGCCCTGCGGCTGCCGCTGCCGGCTGCTGCAGGGCGCCGGTCAAGAGCCCCGCGAGGGCGATCTTGCCCACGCCGATCCCGCAGTCGGTGAAGAAGTGCCGGCGGGTGATGTCGAGCGGATGGTTCATGGCGTCACCTCTTCACGATCGCTTCATCGAGATTCATCAGCGCCCGGGCCACGAGCGTCCAGGCGGCCCGCTCCTGCACCGTCGCGTCGCTCTCGCCGCCGGCGAGCTTGGCCGCGTCCAGTTCGCCCGCGGCCAGCCGCCGCCGCTGCGTGGCCAGATACTCGCCGAGCGTCGCCGCCTCGTCGGGTTCGAGCCGCCGCGACAAGAGCCGCACCGCCAGCGCTTCGAGCCGGGTGGTGTCAGCGGGGCCGGTGGCGAGTGCCACGCGGCCGAGCGCCTGGGCGATCTCGACGAACATCGGATCGTTCAGGAGCGTGAGCGCCTGGAGAGGGGAGTTCGAGACCTCGCGGCGGGCGATGCAGGCCTCGCCCGTCGGGCCGTCGAACGTGGTCGTGAAGGCGAAGGGCGCGGTCCGTTTCTGGAACGTGTAGATCCCGCGACGGTGGCGGTCCTCACCTTGGCTGGGCTCCCACCTCGGCGAGCCATAGGCCACCTCGGTCACGCCGGCCGGCTGCGGCGGACGGACGCCGGGGCCATACATCTTGGCTGACAACAGCCCGGCTGCCTCGAGGAGCGAGTCGCGGATGATCTCGGCCTCGAGCCGGACCCGCGGCCCGCGGGCCAGGAGCAGGTTGTGCGGATCACGAGCAGCCAGCGCCGATGAAACCTGCGATGCCTGGCGGTAGGTGCCGCTCGTGACAATCAGCCGGTGGAGCGACTTCTGCGACCAGCCCAGGCCGCCGGCCGTGGCCGGTTGCCGGAACGAGACGGCGAGCCAGTCGAGCAGTTCCGGGTGGCTGGGCGATCCGCCCTGGTAGCCGAAGTCTTCCACCGTCGCCACGATGCCCCGGCCGAAGAAGGCCTGCCACTGACGGTTGACCGTGACCCGGGCCGTGAGCGGGTTGGCGGGGGAGACGAGCCACCGAGCCAGGGCGAGGCGGTCGGCCGGGGCGGTTGCGGGCAACTGCGGCAGGAAACCCGGCACGGCCGGAGAAACCTTCTCTTCCGGTTGCGTGAACTCGCCACGGTGATGCCGGTGCGTGATCCTGGGATTGTCGGCGGGCCGCTCCCGCAGCACGAGCGTGGAGAGGCCGTCGCGCAGGCTCGCCGCGAGCCGCTCGATCTCCTGGACGCGGTCGCTCACCTCGGGTGCGGTCGAGAGGAAGCGGCGCAGCAGCGCTTCCCAGTCCGCGCCCGAGCGGGTGGGCGGGGCCTTCACGAGCGCCGCCTCGACCTCGGCCGAATGGCCGCGGGCCTCGGCCCCGGCGGCGTCCGTGACCGAGAGCCGGAACCGTCCGAGTGGGCAGGCGAAGTGCCGCTCGAACCGCATCGTGACCACGATCGACTCGCCGGCAGCAACGGGCTGGGCCAGTTCGAACACGGCCGCCTCGGCGCGACCCTGTCGGCCGTTGGTGCTCCAGCCGCTCGACATCACGCCGTCGGTCGCAGCCACGGCGCCGCTGGCACCCCGGCTGTGGGCGGCCGTCCCGCCGAACGACTCGGTGGCCCGCGCGATCTCGACCCGCGCGGCCTTGGGCGGCACGCGCACTTCGAACTCCGAGAGGAAGAAGTCGCCCTTGGGCCCCTCGTAAGAGCAGAGCCCGGGCCCCCAGTCGGGGAGCGACTCGTGCGGCAAGACTTCGAGGCGGATCGCCGTCACGGGAATCTCGACCCGCGGCAGGGTGATCGTGTAGACGTCGCTCTTGGTCTGGTCACCACTGGCGAGCACCGAGCCGTCCTCCAGCACGACCAGGTGCGGCATGGAGCTCTGTAGGGCGTCGGGCCGGACGATCCGCCAGTCGACGGCCCGGGCCGACTGCTCGCGGCTCCAGGCGTCAAACCGCTGGGCGAGGCCGACGGCCCGGCGGGCTTCGCCACCCGCCGCGTCCCCCGGCTCGCTCGAGCCGGCGACCTGGCCCGGGGCCGGCCCGGCGGCGGGCCAGTGGCGCGGCAGTTCCTGCCAGAGCGTCTCGAGCTTGGCCCGCGTGTCCGCCAGCCGCCGCGACCGCTCCGGGCTCGGGATCGTCCACTCCGGCTCGTCGGCATTGTTTAAGAGCGCGAACAGCGCGAAGTAGTCGGTGTGGGTGAGCGGGTCGTACTTGTGGGTGTGGCACTGTGCGCAGGCGGTGGTCAGGCCCAGCCAGGTCGCTCCCGTGGTGCCGACGCGGTCCACTGTCGCGAGGTAGCGGAACTCGAGCGGGTCGATGCCGCCTTCCTCGTTGAGCATCGTGTTGCGGTGGAATCCCGTGGCCACGACGTCGTCGGCGGTCGCCTCGGGCAGCATGTCGCCGGCGATCTGCCGGATCGTGAACTGATCGAAAGGCATGTCGTCGTTGAGTGCCCGGATCACCCAGTCGCGATAGGGCCAGATGGTCCGGGCACGGTCTTTCTCGTAGCCGTTGGTGTCGGCGTAGCGGGCGAGGTCCAGCCACTTCCGCGCCCAGCGCTCGCCGTAGCGGGGGCTGGCCAGCAGCCGATCGACGAGTTGCTCGTAGGCGTTGGGGGAGGTGTCGGCGAGGAAGGTGTCGAGTTCGTCGGGGGAGGGGGGCAGGCCGACGAGGTCGAGGTGGATGCGGCGGCAGAGCGTGGCGCGATCGACCTGGTCGGCGGGCGCGAGTCCCTCGGCCTCGAGCCGGGCGAGGACGAACCGGTCGATCGGGTTGCGGACGAACGCGTCGTCGCGCACCGCCGGCGGCGCGGGCATCCGCGGCGCCACGAAGGCCCAGTGCGGCGCGTAGGCGGCGCCCGCCGCGATCCACTCCCGGAGCGTCCGCCGCTCCTCGGCCGAGAGCGAAACCTTCGTCTGCGGGGGTGGCATCACGAGGTCGGGGTCGTCGCTCTCGATCCGGGCCACGAGTTCGCTCGAGTCGGCGTGGCCCGGCACGATCGCCCGCTCACCGCTGTCGAGCGCGCGGACCGCCGCATCCCGGAGATCGAGCCGCAGCCCGGCCTCCCGGTTGGCCTCGTCGGGGCCGTGGCACTTGAAGCAACGGTTGGAGAGGATTGGCCGAACGTCGCGATTGAAGTCGGGGCCGGCCGCAGCCAGCGGTGCCGGCGGCGCGAGGGTCGCGAGCGCGAGGATGGTGGCCAGGACTCGCGTCATGACGTCAACGGTGTGACTCGGGGTTGCCCATGCCATCTCGCCGGACGCTCACTACGGGCATCCTGCCCTCCGCTCGCTCGATGCTGGCTGCGCTTCGGCATCCTGCCTGCGCTTGCCATCAACGCCGTCTCGATTGGCATGGGCAACCCCGAGCGGCGGATTGAAGGGCGAGGAAAATCAGCTTTCGCGATTATAGTAGGCGGATCGGGAGGCTGACGCTGATGGAGACGATCACGAGCCCGGCGAATCCGCGGGTGAAGCAGGCGGCGGCGCTGCGGGCCGCGAGTGAACGCCGGCGGACGGGCCTCACGCTCGTGGATGGCCTGCGGGAGATCACCCGGGCCGTGGCGGCGGGCGTGGAGATCATGGAGCTCTTCGTGGCGGCCGATGCCCGCGAGGATGATGCGCGGGTCACCGACCGGGCCGCGTGCTTGGAAGCCTGCGCGGCCCGCGGTGCCGAGGTCGTGCCACTCGGCCCCCGCGCCTTCGAGAAACTGGCTTTCGGCGACCGCGACGAGGGCGTCGTGGCCGTGATCCGCTTCGCCCCCCGGTCGCTCGGCGACGTGTCGTTTCCCACCGGCCGGCCTGTGCTCGTGGCCGAGGGGGTCGAGAAGCCCGGTAATCTCGGGGCCATTCTGCGGACTGTCGATGCGGCCGGGCTGGCCGGTGTGATCGTGTGCGATGGCGGGACGGACGCCGCGAACCCGGCCGTGATCCGCGCCAGCCTGGGCACGGTGTTCAGCGTGCCCCTCGCCGCGGCCACCGCGCCAGAGGCGATCGCCTGGTGCCGCTCGCACGGGCGGCGGGTCGTCGCGGCCACACCGGAAGGCCGCTCCCTGTGGCACGAGGCGAAGCTGGCCGGCGACATCGCGCTCGTGGTCGGCAGCGAGGCGAACGGGCTGTCGGCCGCCTGGCTGACGGCGGCCGAGGCGAACGCGATCCAACTCGAGACCGTTCGCCTGCCGATGCGGGGCATCGCCGACAGCCTCAATGTGTCGGCGACGGTGGCGGTGCTCACCTACGAGGCGGTGCGACAGGAGCTGACCCGTTGACCGAAAGATCGTCCATGAATCTGGAGAATCCCGCCGACGGCCCGGACTTCGCCGCGCTGGCGGAAACCTGTCGCGGCCGCGGGCCCGAGGCGATGCTCGAAAAGCTGGCCTCGTCGCTCGCCGCCCGCCACCGGTGGCACGCCCTGTTCGACCTGCGGATGGTGGAGGCGCGGCAGCGGCTCGGCCTGCCGGTGGCGGGCGACGTGGGCCCGCTCGCCGAAGCCACGCGGGAGCGGCTCGACGAACTGTCTCTGGCCGCCTGCAGGGAGGTGGGCTGGCCGCTCCTCGCCGAGGGGCAGGTGGCCGCGGCGTGGATGTATCTGCGGGCGGCTGCGGCTCCCGACGAGGTGGCGAGGCGGCTGGCGGAACTCGCCGACCGCGTCATGCCGCCGGCCGACGGCGCCGGCTCGGGCTGCGACTCCAGCGACGACTCCGACGACGAGGAGACCCAGCGGCTCGCCCAGGAGATCCTCGGCGTCGCGCTCTGGGAGTCGGTCGACTCCGCGCTGGGGCTCGCCCTCGTGCTCCGCACCCAAGGCACCTGCAACGCCGTGACGGCCTACGAGCAGGCCGTCTCGCGGCTTCCGGCCGTGCGGCAGGCTCCGGCCGCGCGGGTGCTCGTCGACCACCTCCACGCGGAGGTCGTGCGGAATGTCGCCTTCGACCTGTCGCAGCGGGGCCTCGACACGGCGGCGGCCGTCGCGGCCGACGCGCCGCTGGTGGCGCTGCTGGAAGCCGCCGGCGGGCTCGTGGGTGACCCGAGCCTGCACGTCGACGTCTCGCACCTTCAGTCGGTGCTCCGGATCGCGCGGGTCTGCACCGACGAGGCCACGCTCCGCCGCGCCTGGGAACTGGCCGTCTACGCCTGCCGGCTGCCGGACGACGTGACCTATCCGGGCGAGCCGCCGTTCGAACAGGTCGGCGAGGCATCGCGGCTCTTCTTCGGCGCGCAGCTCGGTCGCGACGTGGCGGAGGCGACGGCGTTCTTTCGTCGGGCCGCGCTCGCGGGCGATCCGCTCGACTCGGGCACGCTGCCGGCCGACACGCT
>CAXNGP010000107.1:0-6765 GCA_964201845.1 Pirellulales bacterium | reverse complement strand
ACGACACCGGTGATGGAGAGCCGCCTGCGAATCATCGGGGGCAAGTGTAGGCGGCTCGATTCGGCTCCGGGTCCAGGGTCGAGCCGGCCCGGTGCGGTCGTCCTTCCGTTACAGTTGCGATCCATGCTCACTCCACTCGACACACCGCCGGCCTGGTGGCGGGATCCCCGGGCCAGGCAGCTCGTGCTGGTCGGTGGGCTGCTCGTCGTCAGCGGGTTGGCTCACGCGGTCGTGTGGGTCGTGCTCGGCGGGCCCTGGGAGGGGCCGGTCACTTGGCGAAAGCCGATCCTGTTCGGGATCTCCGGCGGGCTCACGAGCCTGTCGTGTGCCTGGGTCTGGGCGAAGCTCCCGGACCGCCGCGGCGATGGGTGGCTGGCCACCGCGACCGCCTGGGCCCTCTTCGTCGAGGTCTTGCTCATCGACCTGCAGCGCTGGCGGGGTGTGGCCAGCCACTTCAACCGCGACACGCCGCTCGACGGGTTTCTCTATGACGCGATGGGCGTCCTGATCCTGTTCGTGTCGGCGGTGATCGTGGACCTGACGGTGCGGCTGTTTTGCACACCCGCCGCGCTGCCGCCCGACATGCTGCTCGCCGCCAGGGCCGGGATGGTGTTGCTCGTCATCTCCTGCGGCCTGGGCATCTGGGTGAGCATCAACGGCGACAGGAGGGTGGCCGAGGGGCTCGAGCCGGACCGGTACGGGGCCGCCGGCGTGCCGAAGTTTCCGCACGGTGTCGTGATCCATGCGATCCAGTGGCTGCCGGCCATCGCCTGGGTCGCCCGCGTCAGCGGGCTGAGTGTGGCCACTCGCCGACGGCTCGTGGTCCTGGCTACGGTGGGCACGGCGCTGCTCCTCGCCTATGCGATCTGGCAGACGCTTGCTGGGCGATCCCGATTCGATGCGACGTCGACGACCGTCGGGGTATTCGTCGCGGGCGTGGCTTGCTTGGCCATTGCGACGATCTTCGCTACGGTGGGCGGGGGGTGCTCGCGGCACCGGGTTGGAAGAAAGGATGCGTCAGCGGGAAACGGCGGATGAGAGAGGCAGTCCAGATCCTGCTCGTTGGCGCGGTCCTCCTGGGCTACGGCGGTCTCCGACGCGTCGCGTCCGGCGTCGAGCCCGACGCGGGACCGGTGTCGGCCCGGCCCACGCTTCGCGTCGTCTCCTCGAACATCCGGCACGGTGTGGGGATGGACGGCAAGCTCGACCTTGACCGCACGGCCGCCGTATTGCGGCGGCTGGAGCCGGATCTCGTGGCGCTGCAGGAGGTGGACGAGCGCTGCCGCCGCAGCGGCGGGGTGGATCAGGCCGCGGCGCTGGGGAAGGCCCTCGGCATGGAGCACCGGTTCGGCGAGTTCATGGACTACGAGGGTGGCCGCTATGGACTGGCCGTGCTGTCGCGGTTCCCGGTCCAGGCGACGCGGCGACACGAACTGCCCCGGGGCGCCGAGCCGCGGTGCGCTCTGGAGGTGGAGGTCGAGGTGCCGGGGCTCGGGCAGCCGGTCTCGTTCACCTGCGTCCACAACGACTGGACGAAGGAGGCGATTCGGGTGAACCAGATGCGGGCACTCGTGGCGGCGCTGGGCGAGCGGCGGCCGGCACTCGTGGCGGGTGACTACAACGGCGAACCGGGCAGTGAGTCGCTCGCGGTGCTCGCCGACGCCGGCTGGCGGATCCTCGCGAAGGACGGTGCCCGCGGGGCCAATCCCACGTGGCCGGCCGACCAGCCCACGCAGGAGCTCGACCACGTGGCCGAGCGGGGGCTGCCCGACTATGCGGTCTCGCACGACGTGGTCGACGAGGCGGTCGCCAGCGACCACCGGCCGATCCTGGCCGTGTTCAGCTTCGCGGTCGGCGCCGCGGCCGCCCCGCCCGATGTGCTGGGGAAGATCGGCTTCGACCTTGATGGGCTCGACGTGGAGGGGCTGGCGGGCGCCGCCGACGGCAAGGTCGCGATCAGCTACGAGTTTCGGATCCCCGACACGCCGGAGAATCGTGCGGCCGTCAAGGCGATCGATCCCGGGATCGCGATCGCGGCCGGGCCGCGCGGCCGGGTCGATGCCGGCCCGGGCTTCGCCCTCTGCATCAGCTCTACGCATACGCCCCGTCATCGCGAGATTATCCTGGCGCTCGCCCGGCTGCCGTTCGTGGAGCGGATCCAGCCCTGCGTGTTCGAGCGCTGACCAAGTTGCGAACGCCCGCCCAAGGAGATGCCCATGCCACTCGACTACCACCTCGCCGACAAGCTCTTCCGAGTCAAGCCGGGGAAGAAGTTTCGCCTCGCCGACCACGACCCCGGCTGGGCCGGCGACGAAGATGTTTCCGAGAAGAAGCGGAAGGAGCGGGCGGCCGAGATCCTCGAGGAGAGCCGCGCGGAACTCGCGGCCACGCAGGAACTGCTCTACGCGTCCGACACCTGGAGCCTGCTCGTCATCTTTCAGGCGATGGACGCCGCCGGCAAGGACGGCGCGATCAAGCATGTGATGAGCGGCGTCAACCCGCAGGGCGTCGAGGTCACGAGTTTCAAGCATCCGTCAGTCGAGGAGCTCGACCATACGTTCCTCTGGCGGTGCATCAAACGGCTTCCCGAGCGCGGCCGGATCGGGATCTTCAACCGCTCCTACTACGAGGAGGTGCTGATCGTGCGGGTGCACCCGCGGCTGCTGGAGGCCCAGCGGATCCCCGGGATCAAGCCCTGCGAGCAGACCTGGCGCGAGCGGTTCGACGACATCAACGCCTTCGAGCGGCACCTCGCCCGCAACGGCACCAAGGTGGTGAAGTTCTTCCTCAACATCTCCCGCGGTGAGCAGCGGAAGCGGTTCCTCGACCGGATCGACGAGCCCGCCAAGCACTGGAAATTTTCCGCGTCCGACGTCGCGGAGCGGGGCCACTGGGACGCCTACATGAACGCCTACGAGGAGGTGATCGGCGAGACGACCTCGGAACACGCCCCGTGGTACGTGATTCCCGCCGACAAGAAGTGGGTGAGCCGCGCGGCCGTGGCGGCCGTGCTCGCGGGCACGATCCGGGGGCTCGGCCTCGAGTGGCCCGCGGTCGATGCGGCGAAGAAGGAGCAGATCGCCGCCGCCCGCAAGAGTCTCGAGGCGGAGTGAGCGACGTGCCTTCGGGACAAAGCGAAGGCACGCAGGCAACCCGGCCTGCCGAACCGCCGCCGATCAACCGGCTGGCCTGGCGGGTGTTCGCTCCGCTCGATGCGGCGATCAACGTCGCGATCAACGCCCCAATCGCCTGGTGGCTGTTCGGCGGCCGCCAGGACATCCCGCTCACGGGCCCCTACGGTCTCACGATGATGGCGCTGCCGATGACGTTCATCCTCACGACGGCCACCAGCTTGTTCGGCATCTGGAATGCCGTGCGGGAACGCCGGGCGGGGCGGGCCGCACCGCCGCTCGCGGCCGATGCCCGGTGGATGCTGCGGGCCTGCACCGAGGCGGTCGCCGCCGGCACGGCGGCCTTGACGCTCGCGATCGCGGCGGCCTGGCTGATCGGCCGCGTGGCTCCCGAGCTGCGCGTCGGGCCGGTCGGAGCCGTGCTCGCGATCAGCGTCTACGCGGGCCTGCTCGCGTTTCTCGCGCACGGCCGGGCCGTCATGCGCGGCGGCGGGCTGTGAATACGTGCGGACGATCACGGTCACGGTCGTGCCCACGAGCGTTTGAGCTTCGGGGTCCGAGCGTGAGCGGCGGAGTCGTCGCCGCGCGGGTATGGTCTTGCGGCTGAATGGCCGTGATCCGAGATTCACCGTGCATCCCGCCGCCGGGACGTCGGAAAATCGCCGACGATCCGGTTTCACTCTCGATCGGCTGTGGGCGGAGTCGATGGGCAGCATTCCGGGTGCGTTCGAGCACACGGGCCGGCAGGAACACGGCGGCAACAGGCTGGCGCCCTCGAAGGCGAACGCGAGGCTTGGCCCGCGGATGACGCCAGTTCCGGCACCGGAAGCTTGATCGGGTGAACCCCAAACACCTGGCAGAGTCGACGCCCGGCGACCTGAAACGCCACCTGCACTCGCTTCAGGCCGAACGGGGGGCATCCGCCTATTCCGCGAGCCCGATCCACGAGGCCTCGTAGGGCGAGTTCACGCTCACCGTGTCGGCGCACGGAGCGGCTTTAAAGTCCGCAAGATATGGGCTGTCGACATAGTTGCCGTTCCTGATTCTCATCAGCATGGCACCTTGCACGTAACTGACATTGTCATTGTACAGCAAATACCCCCTCTGCCCGGAGTCCTGGGCGGCGACGATCGGCGGGTAGTCAGGGAGGCCGTCAATCGCGTGCCCGGAGTTGTTCATGGCGGCCTCGTAGATGTCCTCCGACGTCGTCAGGTACACGTAATAAAAGTTCTCATCCCCGGGCACTTGTCGGATGTCGACCGCGGAGATGCCATACGTCGTCGTGTTACTTTCAACAAAATCGGTGCCGCTCGGCAGGAGGTACGAGTAGGCTGTATGAAAACCGATGCTCACGTAATTCGCAGTCGACGAGGATCCGACCACTGAGTCCTGATACGGATCGAACACACCGTCGATCAGGGTCTTGTCGATTCTGAACTGGAGGACGCTGTACGGATCCAGGACGCCACCGGCCGGGATGCCGTTCAGAGCGAGGGTGCTGGGGCTGTCTTGCTGCAGCGCCGACGTGGCCGTCACGCCCATGACGTACGAAATGTTGCATCCTCCGGCTGTCGTGCCGCTGAGGCTGTTCGATTGAGATGTCGCCTTGTCGATCTTGTAGATGCTGCCGGCGTGAGCGAAGCCCCCCGGGATGAGGTAGGTTGAACCGTTTGCGTCGACAGGTTTCTGGCCGCCAAGCAGGCCGAGGCCGTTGAGCGAACGATTTCCCCGGTCCAAGGGGTACTCGGACGCAGGAATGGCGATGCCGTTGTTTTCGAACACGAAGTAGTCGCCGCCCGCAAATGTCGGTTGCACCGACGAAAGCCCCGCCCGCGTGCGTCCGACGAGTTGCCACTCGAGGTAGACGACGTCGGCGGGTATTCGAAGCTCGATGGCGTCCGGTTGTGAGCTGGCGAAGTAGTTGAGGTTGATGTAGGTCGAATTGATGTCAAACCCAGCGCCGTTGTAGCCCGCCTTGGACGTTTCCTGATTGAAGAACGGGCCCGCGATGGAGGTTCCGGCCTGTTCATTGATGTCGCCGATGATGGGAGAAACCTCGTCGGTCGTCAAAACCCGGTTGTACTGCAGCCGCAACGTGAAAGACACGGACAGGAGATCGGAAGGCGTGCCCGATGGATACGCGCTAGTCAGGTACTCGTCGTACATCGACTTCAAGCCCACGCATGTCACTGGAACGAGGTTGTATTCGCTGTCAGACGCCCAGGACGCGGTGGCGATCGCACCGATGCCGACGGGATCCATCGCGGTGACCGTGAATGTGGAGGGCTCGCTCAGGTCGAGTCCGGTGAACGTGGTCGACGAATGGTCGGTTGACTGTGACGCACCGTTATTCGCTCGGACGAGGTACCGGATGGGCTGGGTTCCGGAGGGCGGCACCCAGCTGACCGTCAGGGCGGCCGGGGCCGTTGCCTGGACGCGCAGGCCGGTCACACGACTGGGCAGCGGGTCTCCGGCCGCCGGAGTTTTCAGGGTTGCGGACATCAGCATGGTGGAGATGCGGCTCGACGCAGGCTGCCTCACCGTCAGTGTTCCAGACAGCCCGCGGCCGTCAGGCCCGCTCTGATAGGCCGCATCCCAGGTGAAGTTTCTCGCGGCAATGCCGCTGAGTGCCGTTACCTGCACCTTGTTGTCGGCCGCGATTTCGAAATCTGCCGAGATCAGGCGGGCGGTGGTCAGGTTCGATTTCGGTGCATTGACTCGAAAGAGGGCGACTCCCTTGCCGTCGGCGTACGTGATCGAGACCGCCCCGAAGGTTCCCGGACCACTCAGCCGACCCGTATACCTGCCCTCGGCGGGAAGTGACGAATTCACGAGGCCCGAATCCAGCGCGTCGATTCGCAGTTTGGTGACTGCATGCTCCGCCTGGGGACGGGACGGCAGCGAGATTCGCATCGCGACCGGCACGGTGCGGTCGCCATCGGCGCCGGCGTCTTGGATCGCGGCGAAGCGGACCGTCTGCGTCTGACGCCAATTGGTCCGCGTGAACCTCAGCGTGGACAGGCTGGTGGTCACCTGAAGTGCATCGGCGGACTTGAATGAGACCAGCACGGGAGCCACGGGTCGACGCGTCAACTGCACCGTGGCGGCGAGGCTCTGCCCTTCTTCAATCGCCGTCACCCCGCCGACGAGGCTTTCACCTCCGTCAGTGGTGACCACCACCAGCGTAGCGAGAGGATTGCCCGCCAACGCGAGTCGGGACTCAAGGGATTCGAGCCTCAGATGAGGGCGTCGCCGACGCCGCGAGGTCTCGGTCCTGCCACCGCTCATCCTTCGAATGTCTGCGAACCGGGAACGCACGACCATCGGGTGACATCTGCGGGGAAAACGGGACGTGCACGACATCGTGATCCCGGCGCGGAATCAGGGTGCGAAGGAGTAGGGGAAAGTGTAGTCCGGTCCACGGCACCCTCGCAAGAAGTTTTCGGTCTGTGAGCCGGGAACTAGCCCCGGTTGTGGGCGTTTCGGTCCATGATGAGCCTGCCCCCACCTTTGTTCCAGCCAGGGCGTCACCCAGGCAAGGCGGGTGGATGGGCAGGCTCAGCCTCGATTGCCGGGATGGGGCCATCGAACTAGACTTCTGGGGTCAGGAGAGAGCTTCCCTCGAGGGAGCCGC
>CAXNGP010000106.1:0-6798 GCA_964201845.1 Pirellulales bacterium | reverse complement strand
AGGCGTCGAGGTCGCGAATCATCCGGTCGACCAGCGGTCCGAGTTGACGGGCCTGGTAGTCGAGGCCCGCGGCGATCGACCGCATCACGTCGAGCCGGCCGGCCGTGTACTGGAACACGACACCCGGGATCTCCTCGAGGCGGACCCGCGGATGCAGGCCGGCCAGTTGCCGCTGCAAAAAAGCCAGCCCGTCGGCCGACGTGTAGACGACGATCTCGTGCCCGGCGTCGAGCCGGTCGACGAGCGTGGCGATCCGGGTGGCGTGGCCGCGGCCCTCTCCGCACAGGCTGATGGCGATCCGGGACATGAGCGTGACGGGGGCGAATGAACGGTCGAGCCGGTCGCCGTCGCCGCGCGATGCCGGCTGCCGGGGACCACAGGGATTGTGTGCCCGGGGCCCGGTGTCCGCCAACAGCCCGCCCGGGGGCGGCCCCGCTTCTGCGGGCCCGCGCGGTGGGGTAGTCTCTCTGAGGCGGCGCCGCGGACTTTCCGTCGGCACACCATGGCGTTTCTCGAACCGGTGAACCGCATGCCCTGGACGAATCGGGTGGCGTTGCTGGTCGCGGTTTCCCTGGGCCTGGCGGCGGGTCGTGCTCCGGCCCAGGCCGAAGACACCGACGTGATCGCCCGCTGCGGTGCCGCAGTCGTGCGCCGCGTCGACCTGGACAACGTGGTGCTGAGGCTGGGGCTGGCCTCCACGGCCGAGGCCTCCCAGCGGCAGCGGGCGGAGGCCGCCATTCTCGAGCAGCTCGTCGACGATCGGATCCTCCGCGCCGAGCTGGACCGGCTGGGCATCCGGGTGACCGGGCCCGAGATCGAGGCGGCCGTCGCCCGGCTACGGGAGCAGGTGGCCAGCCGGGGGCTCGTGTTCGACACGTTTCTCGCCGCCAGTGGCCGCACCCAGGGCGATCTCAACGCGCAGGTGGCGCTCGAGGTCGCGCTCGAGAAGTTCGTGCGGCCGCGGATCACCGCCGAAGCGATCGCCGAGACGTTCGAGAAGAACCGCCGCGAGCTCGACGGCACGCTGCTGCGGGTCAGCCACGTCGTACTGCGGCCGGAAGCGGGCGGCCCCGATGACGTCGCCGCGGGCCTGCTCGACCGGGCGGCCACCATCCGGCAACAGGTCGTGCAGGGCCGGGTCTCGTTCACCGAAGCGGCCCGGCTTCATTCCGCGGGGCCCAGCCGGCGGCAGGGTGGAGATCTCGGCTGGATCGGCCGGGACGGCCCGATGGCCGATGGCTTCTCGAGCCGCGCGTTTGCCCTGGCCAAGGGGGGCGTGTCGCCGCCGTTCGCCTCGCCACAGGGCGTCCACATCGTCACCGTGACCGCCGTGCAGCCGGGGCGGATCGGGATCGACGCGGTGCGGCCACGAGTGGAAAAAATCCTGGCGCAGAACCTCGTTCGCGGACTGGTCGTGGCGGGGCGACAGCGATCGCCGGTGAGCTTCGCCGCGGGCGTGCCGCACTTCGATCCGGCCACGTCCGATCAGCCCCTCGACGAGCGGCGGGTGATCGTCGAACCGGGCGAGTGAGGCCGTTCGTCGACCGGCCCGCCGCCGCGGGGCTCGTGGGCGGGGCATTCCCACGGCCGTTTCTGCCTTGCCGGGCCGGGCCCGGATCGCTAGCCTCTGCCGCCCGTCCCGGCTCAGGAGTCCGGTCGCCGATGAAGGTCCGAGTCTGCGTCTTGGTGGTGTGCATGACCGTGGTGCCAGCCCTGGCCATGTTCTCGCACCACGTGCCGGTCGGGTTGCGTCAGGCGGTCCGCCAGCATCTCTGGCAGCCGGTGGCCGACTGGCTGCAGCCGGCCGAGGAATCCGGCGGCGTCGAAGCCGTTGTCGAAGCCGGTGCCGAAGCGGAGGCAGATCCGGGGGCCACGCCTCCCCGGGCGCCCGCGGCCCCGGCCAGTCCCGCGGCGGCCGATCGGCTCGCGGCGCTCGGCGCCGTCGCGATCGACGTGCGACCGCTCGACGGAGTGGCGGGCATGCACGTCGCCAGCTGTCGCGTCGCGATGGATGCCGCCGGCCAGTTGCACCGCGTCTTCCAGGCGCCGGGCTCCGATCCGGTCGCGGCCACCGCGGCGCTTGCCGACCAGGTGGAGGCGTGGAGGGATCGCCTCGCCACCCGCGCCACGATCCCCGGGCCGGCGGCCGGGCCGCTCTGACGGGCTGACGCGGCCGGTCCCCATCCACGCGCCGTCGTTCTCGGCTCCACGGAAACCGTTGCGATGCACAGAGATCGCCCTCAGGCCGGGTTGTCGGTCGTGAACGGATCGCCGTGCGCGGCCTGGTCGGCCTGCGCCCCGGCGGCCGGCGTCGGTCATCGGCGCTGGTGGCAACGGCGAACGACGGACGGAGATGATGCCGCGGGCCGACGGACCGTGGACCACCTGCCCCCCGGCCGCCATCGACGGTCGGAGGAACTTGCCCGGCTCGAGGCTGCGCTGTTTCTGGCCCGCGAGCCGCTCTCCACGCGTCGGCTCGCGAAGCTCGCCCGGCTCACCGATGGGACGCGGGCCCGCACGCTGCTGCGGGAGCTGCGGCAGCTCCAGGATGCCGCGGGCATGGCCATGCGGGTGGAGCAGATCGCCGGCGGGTTTCAACTCCTCTCGCGGGCCGCTTTCGGGCCCTGGATCCGGCGGCTTCACGACCATCCCGGGACGGGACGGATCTCCGCGGCGGGGCTCGAGACCCTGGCGATCGTCGCCTACCGTCAGCCGGTCACCCGGGCCGAGATCGAGGCGATCCGGGGCGTGGGCAGCGAGGAGATGCTGCGGCAGCTCCTGGACCGCGATCTGGTGGCGATCGGGGGCCGGGCCGAGGATCTGGGCCGGCCCAACGTCTACGTCACGACCCGTCGATTTCTGGCCGCCTTCGGGCTGGCCGGCCTGGAGGATCTGCCGCCGATCGAGAGCCTCGCCGCGCCGCCGAGCGGCCCGCCGCCGGCGGAATCGTGATTCCGGTCGGCCGGCCGCTTGCAAGCCGCGGCACCGCGGGCGACACTTTTCGCTCCCCGGGCCCGTGACGCGGTCGGTGGCCGGTTCGGTTTTTCCGGGCGGCCGATTGGACGATGATTCACGGATCGGGTAGAGATTTGTCGTGCGTCGACGTGTTGGTCGGTCATTTGGTCTTCGATCAGACTCCTGGAGGAAATGCCGTGACGATTGTTGAGCGTGGCCGGGGCGATGAGAGCGTTTCGACCGCCGAGGTCTTCTCCTGGAGCGAACTCCCTGACCTTCTGGCCGCGGAGGATCTCTTCGACGGCTTGGACACGGGTTTCTCGCTGCCCGAATCGTCCGATCGTGAACTCGTCGCCAGTGACGAAGACGATGACGACTTCGACGATGAAGACGAGGAAGACGAGGACGACGACGAAGACGAGGAGTTCGAGGACGAAGAGTCCGAAGAAGACGACGAGGAAGAAGACGACGAGGAGGAGTGGGAGGAAGTCGAGGACGACGAGGAAGACGACGAGGAAGAAGAAGAGGAGGAAGAGGAAGACGAGGACGACTTCGAGGAGGAAGAGGACGAGGACTGGGAGGACGATGACGAGGAAGACGATGACGAGGAAGACGATGACGAGGACGACTTGGAAGACGACGACGACGACTGATCTCCAGCGTCGCCGCGCCGTCGTTCAACCTGCGACGGCAGCCTCAGTCCGTGGTGGTTTGGACGGCCAGTTCCTGCAGGCGTCCCTGACGTTCGATCAGCAGCCGGCATGAGTCTCCGGCGGTTCGCAGGCGCTCGACCATCGCGGCCTGGTCGGCGAACGACAGGCCATCGACCGCATGCAGCCTGTCTCCGGCCCGCAGGCCGGCGCGTTCGGCGGGCGAGCCTCGAGCGACATTGACGACGATCGGCGTCTGCGGCTCCCCTGGGTCGACGCGGGAGATGATGCCCCAGCGTCCCTGCGACGGGCCGCTCGGAGGACGGGCCTCCTCGAGCCGCCGCCTTGTGGCGTTCGACTCCGATCGTGAGGCGCCGCGGAAGGCGAGCGGCTGCGGGGTGTCGGCCATGTCCGTGATCACCGCGAGCGCAAGCCGGCACACCAGCGGAATGCCGGCGACGTTCACCAGTTCCACGTCGTCACTCGGCCGGTGGTATTGGTCATGCAGCCCCGTGTGGAGCATGAGCGTGGGGATCCGGGCGGCGATGAAGGGATAGTGGTCCGAGTCCTCGAGGACATCCCAGTCGAAGGCCAGGTGCAGGGTGGCGCCGTTGGCCGGATCGCTGTTGGTGGCGACCAGCCGGCCGCGGAGCCCCGGCGCGGTGCGGGCCCCGTAGACCACGACCCGCTCGTCGCGCAGCCGGCCGATCATGTCGAGGTTGAGTGAGAAGACGAGCGGCCGGCCAGCCAGGGGCTCCGGCCGCACCCGCAGGAAGTGGCTCGAGCCGAGCAGCCCCTTCTCCTCGCCGTCCCAGAAGGCCACGAGGATCGAGCGTCGCGGCCGCTCGGGCAGCCGCCGCAGGGCCTCCATGATCTCGATCAGGCCGGCGACGCCGGAGGCGTTGTCGTCGGCGCCGTTGTGGACGAAGCCGAAGGGGCCGAAACTATTCCCGGCGTTGCCGTAGCCGACGTGGTCATAGTGGGCCCCGATCACGACCACCTCCCGGGCCAGGTCCGGATCGCTTCCCGGCAGCAGGGCCAGGATGTTCCGCAGGCCGGTGCCGAAGGGCTGGTAATACGACCCGGCGTCGCCGGCGGGCTCGAACCCGAGCGCCTCGATCTGCTCGACGATGTAGGCGGCGGCCGCCCGTCCGCCGCGGGTGCCCCCCTCGCGGCCTTCGAGGGCGTCGTCGGCAAGGGCCGACACGTGGCGGGCGGCATCCTCCGCCGTCATGCTCGACACCGACGCGGCCAGCATCTCGGCGGCGGATGAGGGGGCGGTGGCGGCCGGTCCGATCGGCAGGCCGAGCCCGCACCCCAGGCAGGCGGCGACCAGCACGGCCGACGAATTCAGGCGGTGGCTGTTCCGGTCGCGGGTCACATCCGCCTCCTTGCGGGACGGGATTCGTCCGTCCAGAATACTCGACGAGGGCATCTCCGGACCGCCGGGGATTCCCGCCGACGCCGCAGCGTCTACCCACGCCGCCGTTTTTCCCTCGTCGGAGGGCAGGGCGGCAGTCCCCGGGCAGTTCGTCGCGGTGCCGGTGATTTGGAGAGGTGGCAGAGTGGTCGAATGCGCGTCTTTGCTAAAGACGTGACCGGTCAAAAGCTGGTCCACGGGTTCGAATCCCGTCCTCTCCGCTGACGGCGCCTCGGCCGCTCGCACTCACGGGCGGCCGAGCCGCTTGCGGATCCGCTCGACCGTGCGGCGGGAATACTCTTCGTCCTTGCCAAGTTCGAGCCCGGCCGCGGCCGACCAGAGCGGCCGGGCCGCCTCGCCCAGCTGGTCGACGCCCACGAGCGCCTGCTGGCGGACGTCGGGGTCGGCGGAGCGGATTGCGCGGGCGAGCGAGTCCTGGGCCGGCCGGGGTTCACTGGTGCCGAGCCTCAGGAGCCACCAGGCTGCGGCGACCTGCACGACCGGATCGGCGTCTGCGAGGGCCGCCTGGAGGGCGCTGACGGCCTCCGGGGCGGCGGGGCGGACTCCGGCCCGAGCCGCCCGCCAGCCGGTCCCCTGGACGGCCCACAAGCGAACGGCCGGGTCGGGCGCCGCGAGGCGTTCGGCCCAGGGTGCCGCCGTGGGTTGGTCGGCCACGTCCCAGGCAGCGGCGAGGATCGCGTCGTAGCGGGCCGCCGCGGCCTCGTCGCCCGCCTCGCCGGGATGGAAGATGGCCCACTCGCTGCCCGCCCGGCGGGCCTCGCGCCGCAGGATCGGCTCGGGAAGGATGCCGGTGTCGCGGGTCTCGCGCATCCACGCGCGGAGCGTCTCGCGGAGGCGGGTCAGCGTCTCGCTGTGCGCGGCCTCGCCGGCCAGGTCGCGGAGCTCGTCCGGGTCGGCCACGGCATCGTGGAGCTCCTCGGCCGGTCGAGTCGTGCGAGCGAACCAGTCGGCGCCGGGGGGGAGCGCGCCTGCCGTGCGGGCCTTGCGGAGCTCGCCCGTGATCGGGACGCCGGTGGCGTAGTCGGGCAGGTCGTCGCCGTCGAGCCAGGGGAGGAAGTTTCGCAGATAGCGGAAGCGGCCGTCGCGCACGCTGCGGCCAAAGCCGGGAGACGCATCCATCCGATCGGCCGCGCCGACCACGAACTCGCGGGTCGCGGCCTTGGGCCCGAGGAAACTCCGGCCCTCCATCCACCGGGGAATCTCCACGCCCGCCAGGTCGAGCATCGTGGGGCCGAGGTCCATGAGGCTCACGGGATTGGCCGTCGTGCCCGTGAGCGGCGCGGCGCCCGGCAGACGAACCTGCCCCCGGAGCCGCTCCGGCACGTGCACCAGCAACGGGACGCGCAGGCCGTGCTCGGTGAGAAATCGTTTGCCGTGCGGGATTCCCTCGCCGTGGTCTCCCCAGAAGGCCACGATCGTGGAATCGGCCAGGCCGTCGGCGGCGAGTTCGTCGAGGATCCGCGCCACGTCGCGGTCGAGCGCGGCGGCCAGGTCGAGCCGGTGGGCGAGCGCCTCACGGATCACGGGTGTGTCCGGGTAGAAGCGTGGCACCTCGACCTTCGCCGGGTCGGTGCGCAGCCGCTCCGGCAACGACTGCCGGACCTTCGTGGGTGTGTCGCCGAACAGGCCGCTCTCGTGCGTGACACCCAGATTGAACACGGCGAAGAAGGGGAGTGTGGGATCGGGCCGGTTGCGCCAGTGGGCCTTGCGGCTCGACGCGTGCCAGCCGGCGTCGAAGTCGGGGGCGAGGTT
>CAXNGP010000105.1:0-6820 GCA_964201845.1 Pirellulales bacterium | reverse complement strand
GTGGCGGCCGACGTCGATCCGCCTCCCGAGGCCGTCGCCGCCGGCTGCTGCGTGGTGACCGGCATCGAGGTCCGGGCCGTGCAGGCGGCGATCGAGTTTCAGGCGCTCACCGGCATCGAGCCCGACGTCGAGATGCTCCGCGAGGCGCTCGACGAGTATCTGTCTTGAGCGCGGCCGCTGAATCACACCACCCGCATCTCTCGACGCGCCCGCCAATACAAGCCCCCGGCGCAAGCCGGGGGACAGGGCGTGGGCGGCCGACTGGCGTTGCTCGGTCGCGGGCTCAACCGCCCGCGCCGGTGTATTCCTTGAGGAAGCCCTTGAACTGCACGAGGTGCTCTTCCTCGTCGGCCAGGATCCGGACGCAAAGATCCTGCGTCACGTAGTCCTCGCCCTCGGAAGCCTTGATGATCTTCTTGTACTGGGTACAGGCCGCTTCCTCGGCGGCGATCACACTCTTGATCACGCCGACCACGTCGGTGGTGTCGGTGACCGGCTGGATCTGGCCGCCCATCTTCAGGCTGGCCGAGCCGGGGATGTGGCCGCCGAGCTGCTTGATCCGGTTGGCCAGCTGCTGGGCATGGGCGATCTCGCCGGTCACGTCGGCCCCCAGCGACTTCTTGATCTCCTCCGCCCGCACCCCGTCGAGGTTGGTGCTGTTGGCAAGGTAGTTCATCACGGTCTCCAGTTCCATGCAGTAGCTCTGGAGCAGGAGGTCGATGATTTCCTTGTTGCTTGCGGCCATGATGAAACCTCGCGGAGCGGAAGAAACGACTGAATCGCCAAATCCTACGGGGCGGCCGGCTCGGCGGCCAGTGGGCCGTCAGACTTCTCACCGAGCCGCTCGATCCTCCGCAGCACCGCGGCAGCGCCCTGCCGCACGTCGGGGATGGCGTCTTCGCGGAGTCCCTCGAGCGCGGTCACGATCCGATCCGGCGGCGAATCGCCCGTGTCGTCGACCAGCAGGCCCACTCCCTTGATCGCGTTGACCACCACCATCGCCCGCTTGTAACGGGCGGCCTGCGACTCGTCGTCGCCAGGTCGGGTGGCCACGTCGGGGAGCGCCAGCATCTCGGCGAGCGTGTCGTAGGCGGCGGGGTCGCCCAGCCGGGCGAGGCCGAGCGCGGCATTGGCCCGGACATCGTCCTCGACATCGCCACAGAGCTCCTCGAGCCGGCCCCGGGCGGCCTCGCCGCCGACCACGCCGAGCGTGAAGGCTGCGCTCGACCGCAGGCCGGGATCGTCCGACCGCGTCGCCCCCGTCACCGCGGCCGAGACGGCCGGGGCGTCGGCGAACGAGCCGCCGGCAGCGGCGAGGTTGGTCGCCAGCACGGCCAGCGCCTCCACGGCGGCCCGCGCGATTTCCGTCTGCTCGGTCGCCTCGGACCGGGCGACGAGCGGCGGGGCGGCCTCCGGCACGGCAAACTCGCCCAGGGCGCGGCAGAGATAGACGCACAGCGTCCGCGACTGCTCCGCGGAATGGCCGCCCCCGACGGGACGGCCGCTCTTCACCTCGTCGGCGAGGATCGACGCCAGTTCGCCGGCGAGGGCCTCGTCGGCCTTGAGCTTCGCGCCGCCCGGTCCGCGGAGATCGTTGGCGAGGTTGAGCGCGGCCTGCCAGCGGCCCTCGGTGTTGCGCCGCAGCGACCGCACCGCGGCCTGGGGGTCGTTGCCGAGTTGGGCCAGCCAGTGGAAGGCGAGCCAGACGCAGACGATGATGCCGACGATGATCGCCGGCACCAGAAACAGTTGCACCAGAAAGCCCGCGCTGGGAGGCTCGACGGGAGGCAGGGCATCGTCGGGCGAGATCGCGCGGCGGGGTGAGTCGGCCATCGAGGGCACCGGTGGTGGGAATGCCGGCCCCTGGCCGTCACTGCAGCAAGTCTAGGAGTCGGGGCCGGTGCGTCAATTCGTCGACTCTCCGCCGCCCACCCCGCCCCTGCCCTGGCCCGCGGGCGCCGAGCCACCGATCGCGGCCCGCTGGCTCGAGTCGGATCTGCCACGTGTGGAAGAGCAACTCGCCCTCGACGATGCCCTGCTGGAGGAGACGCATGCGGGGCGGCTGACAACGCCGGTGGTCCGCACCTGGATGGCGGCGGAGCCGACGGTCGTGGTCGGCTCGTCGAGCCGGATCGACGAGGAAGTGGACCGCGAGGCCTGTCGCCGGGCCGGGGCGAGGATCGTGCGCCGGCCCAGCGGCGGCCTGACGGTGGTGCTCGGGCCGGGCTGCGTGATGTGGTCGGTGGTGGCTCCGCTGCCGCCGGAGAGTCCGCCGCCGATCTCCCGGCTCCACGCGGCGATGCTCGATCCGCTGGCGCAGGCGCTCGTGGCGGCGGGCCGAGCGGTGGTGCGCCGAGGCTCGAGCGATCTGGCCGTTCGCGATGCCGACGGCGAACGGAAAGTCTCGGGCAATGCGTTGCGGGTGCGCCGCGGCGCCGTCCTTTATCACGGCACGCTGCTCGACGACTTCGACCTCGAGCTGATTTCCCGCCTGCTCCGTCATCCGCCCCGCGAGCCCGACTACCGGGCCGGCCGCGCCCACGCGGCGTTCCTGGCGAACCTCGCGCTCGGCCGGGCGGCCCTCGACGCGGCGGTGCGGCAGGCGTTCGCGGCCCGCGAACTCCTCTCCGACTGGCCCGTCGAGCGGGTGGCCGGCCTGGTGCGCGACCGCTACGACAGCGCGGCGTGGACCGAGCGCATGGGGTGACCTTCCGCCCTGAGCGCCGGCCATGGCATGGCGGGCAAAAATCGCCCGTCACCATGGTCTGCGGCGGGCTGGCAGTTTGGGGAAACCTTGCCGGCACTGCGGGATGGGCAGTGGCCTGATCGCGATGTCATCGTCGGGCCGGCAGGCTGTCGATGCAATCAGGGAACGGCGGGTTCGGCAACCGACAAGGCAAAGGCTCGGGACTTCAAACCAGCCTTTCTTCCAGGGGCCTTCCCCAGTAGGTTTCCGGCCCGATCGACAAGAGGTCGATTCACAGAGCCCGCAACAGGAGGTTGCAATCCATGCGCCTGCACATGAACGCCGCGGACGTCCGCGAGCTGGTCTCGAGCCACTTTCTCAAACTGGGTGCCGGCGTCGACGATGTCGCCGACGTGCAGGAGAACATCCGGATTGATCGTGGCCGGTGCGTGGCGCGGTGCTATCGCGTGGCCGAGATGTTCGCGATGTGGCTGATCGACGTGGGCGTGTTGCAGTTTTACGACGCCGACGGCGAGATGCTCCACACGGTGAACCTCTTCACCGAGCTGATGCCGTCGCGGGCCGCGGCCTGACACGGGCCGAACGGCCCACGCGACGACCGCGACATTCGAAAAGCGAACCGAGGGGATCGTCTGCGCCGATGGGTCGGCGCGGGCGTGGCGGGGGGAGACGAACCATCATGGCGTCGAATAGCGGCCGCGGGCCGCGGCTGTCGATCGTGATTCCGGCCTTCGACTCGGCCTCGCTCGAGGACACCCTCGTCAGCGTGCTCGAAAATCGCCCGGCCGACTGCGAGATCATCGTGGTCCTGGCGGTCCCCTACACCGACCCGTGGAGCATTGGCGACGAGGTGCGGTTTGTTCAGGCTCCGGCGGCCGCGACGGTGGTCGACTGCGTCAACGTGGGGATGGCCTCGAGTTTCGGCGAGATCGCGCACGTGCTGCGATCTGGCTGGCGGGCCACCGACGGCTGGGCCGATGCCGCGCTGGCGCGGTTCGCCGATCCAGACGTGATGGCGGTGGTGCCGCTGACGGTGAGCGCCGGCGACCGCAGCCGCGTGGTGGCGGCGGGCGTGCGGCGCACGAGCGGCGGACGGAGCGTGGTGAACGTGCCGTCCCGGCGCGACCAGCGCGTAGCGACTTTCACGGCGGCTTCGGTCGCCACGCCGGCGGCGCCGGCGATCGAGGCCGGTTTCTGGCGGACCGACGCCCTGCCGGCGAGCGGCTTCTCGAAGGCCTGCGGCGACCGGCTGGCGGCGGCCGACATGGCCGCGGCGGTGGCCTGCCTGGGCGACACGGTCGTGGTCGAGCCGGCCTGCCAGGTGGTGGCGGGGCCTTCGCCCCAGCGCGGAACATGGTTCAACGAGGGGCTGCACGCGGAGCGGTTGTTCTGGCGGAGTCTGGCGGGCGAGCAGCCGCTTGCGGCGCTCGTGGCCCACGTGGGCGAAGTGATCCGCCATGCGTTGGCGGCCGCGCCGCTGGGCACGCTGCCGATGCTAGCCGGGCGGCTGGCCTGCCTGCTGCAGTTTGGGTCGTGCTTGGGGCGGGCGCGGGAGCTCAACGCCTTGCAGGCGCAGGCGGGAGCGCGGCGGCGGGCGGCCGACGATGCCAGCGGGCAGATCGTGCGAATCGACGCGGGGCACGCGACGGCGCGGCCGAAGCGGCGTGGTGTGGCCGTGGCCGGGAGCGTGTCGCCGGCGGGCGACGGCCGGGATTCCTCGCTGCGGCGGTCGGCCTGACGCCGGCGGGCCGCGGGCCTTGCCGGCCTCCTGTTCCGGCGGTCGGCGGCCTGTTAGACTCGGGTCATCGGTGGCGATCGCAGCCCCGAAAACCGCTGAATCAAGCGTGCCCTCGTAGCTCAATTGGATAGAGCGTCAGCCTCCGGAGCTGAAGGTTACAGGTTCGATCCCTGTCGAGGGTACTTTTGCGGCCGCGCGCACAAAGTATGCGCCGGTACCTCCCCGCTTCACCGCTGGTACGGCCGCAGGGTCATCAATCCGGGGAACATGCGGTAGTGCCGCTCGTTGAACGTGTTGAGGACGCCGCCATGGCCGACGGCCGTCGCTGCGATCAATGTGTCGAGTAGGCCGAGGCCGTGCGAGAGATAAAGCTTGGAGAACTGCTCGAGCGCCGTCTGGCATTCCGCCTCGGATGGCCACACGACCTCGAGGCCATCGACAAGCGCGAGGGCCTTCTGCACCTCGTCCGAGTTTCGGGCGTCCTGCACGAGCTCCATCACCACGAAGCCGGGTATGCCGACGTCGCGATCCGTCGCGAACCAATCTGCCGCGGCGGCGAAGCCACGCTGGACATCGATCAGCACATCCGTGTCGATGAGCTCCATGGGCTCGACCTCAGCCGGCCGTGCGGCGTTGGGCTGCCTCACGGAGACGGCGGGAGTGGGCCTCGGGATCGGTGATGTCGGTCCGGTAGCCGATCAGCCCGAGTTCCCTCCATCGCTGCACGAGCTCAGGGCCGGTGACCCGACGCTTCGATCCATGTGAGCCATTCGGAGCGGTGCCTTGGGCAAGCCGGTGGGTCACGTAGTCGGAAACGGTCATGCCCGCACGGGCCGCCTCCGCGGCGATGGTCTTCTCGAGTTCGGCGGGGAGGTTGACGACGATGCTCATGGTTGGTGGGTCCGTGTCCGCTTTGGCTCCACTACTATTGTCCGCAGGGCACGAGCGATGGGACAAAGTATACGCCCGTACATTTCCCCGTCAAGCGTTTGGCCGGGGATTCCGCGGCCCGAGGCAGCCCCGGACCAAGGTTGTCCCCTCGCTTTGGTAGGCTCGTCGCCCATGTTGGGCCCACGCACCAATGCCGCCTTCTACGCCGCGCCGGTGGAGGAGTTTCTCGCCGCGAGCGAGGAGGAGGTCTACGCGCCGCTCGCGAGCCCGCATGGCTACACGCTCGCCCCGGAGCAGCAATCCGCCTGGCGACTGCAGCTGCCCGTCCTACGGGCGGCCCTCGAGGGTCAGGTCGCCCCGCCACCGCCCGCCCCTGCCCCGTGGATCCACCTCGAGTTCGACATCCCGCGGCTCGGCCGGCGGGTCGATGCGGTGCTCGTGACACAAAAGTGCGTGATCCCGATCGAGTTCAAGGTGGGCGCGAAGAAGTTTGAGCGGCTCGACTACGAGCAGGCCTGGGACTACGGCCTCGACCTCAAAAACTTCCACGGCCCGAGCCACGCCGCCCTGATCTTCCCGATCCTCTGTGCCACGGAAGCCCGCGACAGCGACCGCGGCTGGAAGCCGCCCCACGCCGACGGCGTCCGCCCGCCGTTCTGCTCTAGTGGCGAGTCGCTCGGCCGCGCGATCCGGCTGGCCTTGGAATCCCCCCTCGCTCTCCCTCTGGGAGAGGGCCGGGGTGAGGGTGCCCCCGTCGCCCACTCATCCGCCCCTGCACCCTCACCCGGCCTTCGGCCGGCCTCTCCCAGAGGGAGAGGCGATTTGGTTGGTGCCCCCCTCGACCCCGCCACCTGGGGCACCGGCTCCTATTCCCCCACGCCCACGATCATCGAGGCGGCCCGGTCGCTCTACGCCCGCCACACGGTCCACGACATCACCCGCAGCGACGCGGGGGCCGTGAACCTCGCCGCCACGAGCGGGTGCATCGAGCGGATCATCGCCGCGGCGAAGGCTGGGCGGCGGAAGGCGATTGTGTTTGTCACGGGCGTTCCCGGAGCGGGCAAGACGCTCGTGGGCTTGAACGTCGCCACGCGGCACGGCGAGCGGTCCGACGCGGCCCACGCGGTGTTCCTCTCGGGCAACGGCCCGCTGGTGGCGGTGCTGCGGGAGGCCCTGGCCCGGGACGACCTCGACCGCGCGAGGCGCACCGACCCGAAGGCCCGCATCGGCACCTCCCGAAGCGCCGTCAAAGCCTTCATTCAAAACGTCCACCACTTCCGCGACGATACGCTCCGCGACCCCGCTCCGCCCGACGACCATGTCGTGGTGTTTGACGAGGCCCAGCGGGCGTGGGATGCCCGGCAGCTTGCATCCTTCATGAAACGAAAAAAGGGGCGGCCGGGGTTCACGCAGTCGGAGTCGGAGCTGTTGCTTTCGGCGCTCGACCGGCATGACGACTGGGCCGTGGTGGTCTGTCTCGTGGG
>CAXNGP010000104.1:0-6859 GCA_964201845.1 Pirellulales bacterium | reverse complement strand
GCCCACTCGACGGCGTCGTCGTAGCTGAGCAGGTCGAACGGGCCGGCCTGGTTCGGGCTGTGGCACTTCTGGCACTGGGCGTGGAGGAACGGCAGGACGTCCTGGAAGAACGTCGGCACGTGCGGGGCCACGGCAGCCGCCTGTGCGGCCGGCCGCTCTGGCCGGTCGAGCGGGCAGCCGGCGGCCTTGGTCTTCGGCTCGCGGATCTCGCGGCCGGCGAGCAGGTCGCCGATCGCGTGGGCGAGTTCCGGCTCGGCATCGCCGGGCGTCATCACGCCGCGGAGCTTGTAGCGGTCGTCGATCCGCCCTGAGTAACGGATGCGGTGGTCGCGGTCCACGAGCACGGCCTGCGGTGTCGTGGTGGCGTCGAGGGCGTCGGCCAGCGCGAACTCGGCGTCGAGGTGGATCGGGAACGCGATCCCGAACTCGCGGCGGTAGGCCGCGATCTCCGCGGGGTCGTCACATTCGCAGACGACGCCCACGAACCGGATCCCGTCGCTGGCGAAGTCCGCCGCCAGCTGGCTGAGCACCGGGGCATATTCCTGCGCGAGCGGGCAGGCGGGATGAAGAAATGCGAAGCAGACGGCCCGGCCGTCGGCGCCGAGCAGGTCGGCGAACGGGATGACCGTGCCGTCGAGTCCGCGCACGACGAGGCTTTCAGCGGGCAGCGGCGGCGTCCCCGAGGCGACGGCCAGCGGCGTCGCCAGCCAGCAGAACACGAGGGCTTGGACGACGTGCCGCTTCATCGACTCAGCATAGGTTCACCCGCGCCGTGTCGCCAACACCGCGGGGCTTTTCTGGCCGTGGGTTGCGTCGGGGGATTCGTCGTCGCGTTTTGCTGCAACGGACGCGGCATCTGCCCGTCCGGCAATGGAAAACGCATGGCCCAGACCGCCGCCGGCCTGGAACCGCTGGTCAGCGGCGGGTGGCGTCGAGCGCCTCGGCGGGCAGCCAGCGGGCGGCCAGCTCCTCGCGGACGTGGTCCGACGAGACGTCGGCGGCCGCGCGGACGGGCGGCGTGCCGGACTCGCCCGAAGCCGCCGCGACCAGGGTCCGCCGGTCGGCCGGCGGCGTCCGGCTCATCCGCTCGGCCAGCCGGGCCACGCCGGCCGGACTGCGGTCCGCCGCCCGGGCGAACTGCGAGACGAACAGGCAGATCTCGTGGACGTTGGCCGCGGCCGACCGCACGATCAAGGGCTGGAGCGTGCGGGTCACGATCTCGAGGCCGAGGCCGTCGACGTCGAGGAAGGCCTCGATCTCGATCCGCTGGGCCGGCGCGTCGTCGTCGACCACGGGCGCATGCCGGACGACGAGCAGGCACGAGCCGGTCAGCGGCTTGGGCGCGAGCGGTCCGTCATAGCCGCCGCGACCGTGGAACACGAGCAGGTCGCCCGCGGGCCCGTGGTCGTGGTGGATCAGCCGCACCGTACCGGTCGTCCCGTAGCCGTCCGACAGCCGCCAGGTGCCGGCGGCCACGGGATCGAGCGCGACGCGGCTGATGTCGAGCACCCGCCACACGTCGACGAGCGCCTCGGGCTTTGCCAGCACGAACTTCAACAGCGCTGGATCGCAGTGGATCGTCTCAGCGGGCAGCCGCCGGTGGAGCGTGGCTGCCTGGCTGAAGTGCTCGACGAGCTGTCGATGGGCGGGCGACATCCGGTCGAGCGGGAGCGAGGCGAGCGAACGGCGGCACGACTCCCGGCTGGCCGCAGACATGTCTGCGAAGCTCGTGGCAAAGCCGCTCTTGCCCGGCAGCCGATCGGCGGCCCATGTCGTCCCGGCCAGGGTGGCGCACAGCCAACCCACGGCCAAGGCCGCAGCGAATCGCGCGGTCATTCCCCCATCCCCCCTCGTGCCTCCCCGGCGGCGCCGCCCCGGCACCGCTCCCTGCTCTCATTCGGCCGTTCGCGGGGCGATCCACCAGTGAATTTTCGGCACAATGCGCGAGGTTTGCCCGGCTTGCCGCGTTTGCCGGAACCGCAAAAGCGGCTCTTGGCCCGGGTGGGGCCATTCCCTACGATCCCGCCCCCTCTCCCGTCATCCGCCGCGCCGCCGTCGTCCCTCGATGCTCACGATTCACGACCCAGCCCAGGCCGCCGGTACGGCGGAGCACGGCGATTCCCCGCGTCGCCCCGGCCCTCCGCCGAGCCTGCTCGGCCGTGCGCTCGTCGCCTGGACGCGGCTCTGCCTGTGGCAACCCTGGGTGGTGGTCGTGGTGGCGGTCGCGTCGGCGGTCGCGTCGGGGGTGTGGACGGCCGACCGGCTCGGCTACAAGGTGAGCCGCACCGACCTGCTCGATCCCGAGAGCGACTACAACAAGCTCTGGATCGACTACATCCGCGAGTTCGGCGAAGACGACGACGCCGTGATCGTGGTGGAGGGGCCGTCACGCGGGGACGTGATCCCGGTGCTCGAGGAACTCTCGCGGGAAGTGGCCCGCGAAGGGACCCTGTTTCGCTCGGTGCTCCACGAGGTCGACCTCTCGCGGGTCCGCTCCAAGGGGCTCCACTACCTCTCGCCGGAGGATCTGGCGGCGATCGACCAGTTCGTCGAGCGGACGCAGCCGGTGCTCGACGGCGGCTGGATGCAGCTGCGCGTCGGCACGATGGTGGCCGGACTGGCCGCGCAGATGGTGGCCGGCGGCCAGCCGCAGGGCCTCGGCGAGTCGCCGTTGGCGACCATCGAACGCTACAGCGAGAGCCTGCTCGCCGGGCTCGAGGCGCCGCAGCCCGTGCCGGGCCGCCCGCCCGACTACGTCTCCCCCTGGCCGACGATGCCCGAGTCGGTCGGCACGCTGCGCGACCTGTCGAGCGAGAACCTGCTGGCCAAGGACGGCCGGCTGGGCTTCGTGCTCCTGCGGCTGGTCAAGCAGGAAGGGGGCTTCGCCGGCGCCTCGGCCGCCACCGACGAGCTGCGGCGGATCATCGAGCGGGTCGGCGCGCGGCATCCGGCGACCACGATCGGCCTCACCGGCCTGCCGGTGATGGAAGACGACGAGATGCGCAGCAGCCAGCAGTCGATGGTCTGGGCCAGCGGCCTGTCGCTGGCGGCGGTGATCCTGGTGGTGATCGCCGGCTTCGGCGGCGTGCGGCACGCGGTCATGGCCAACGGTGTGCTCGTGATCGGGATGGCGTGGGCCTTCGGCTGGGCCACGGCCAGCGTCGGCCACCTGAACATCCTGAGCGTCACCTTCGCGGTCACGATGATCGGCGTCGGCATCGACTACGGCACCTACTATCTGGGCCGCTACCTGGAGGCCCGGCGCCGCGGCCTCGACTGCGAGGCGGCCCTGCTGGAGACCAGCGGTGCCGTCGGGCCGGGCATCCTGACGGGCGCCATCACGACGGCCGTGGCCTTCTTCGCGGCGGCCCTCACGAGCTTCGTCGGGGTTGCCGAGCTGGGCATGATCGCCGGCGGCGGGATCCTGCTGTGCTGTGCCGCGGAACTGCTCGTGCTGCCGGCGACGCTGGCGATCGTGGACCGCAGTTTCCTGGGGCGGCGGATTCCCGAGCCGGTGCCGGTGCACACCTGGCTCGAGCCCCTGATGCGGCATCCGCGGTTCGTCGCCTTGGCGGCGGTCGCCTGCACGCTCGCGCTCGCCGGCGGGCTGCACGAACTCGACTACGACCACAACCTGCTCAACCTCCAGCCCGACGGGCTGGAGAGCGTCCAGGTCGAGAAGAAGCTGTTGGAGGAATGTGACCAGAGCGTCTGGTACGCCCTGTCGATCGCCGACTCCCGCGAGCAGCTCCTCGAACGCAAGGCGCGACTGGAGGCCCTCCCGAGCGTGGAGCGGATCGACGAGATCGCGTCGCTCCTGCCCGGCGACGAGGACCTCAAGCGGCCGGCGATCGAGCGGATCGGCGGTCGGCTCGCCACGCTGCCCGAGCGGCCCCCCGAGATCCCGGTGGACCGGCTCGATGCGCTCGGCGAGACACTCGCCTGGGCCCAGGGAGAGGCCTCGAAGCGGCCGGGCGGCCTGCGGACGGCCTGGCACCTGGAGCGGGTTCGCGAGAGCCTCCGGACCAAGGGTCCGGACGAGTGTTACCGCGCCCTGGCGGCCTTCCAGCAGCGGGCCGCCGGTGACCTGCTCTCGCGGCTGCACGCGCTGTCCGCGGTGGCCAATCCCGAGGCGCCGGCGCTCGACGACCTGCCGCCGAGCCTGGTCGAGCGGTTCGTCGGCTCGAGCGGCCGGCACCTGCTCAAGATCTACGGCCGCGGCGACATCTGGAACTTCGAGTCGTTGGAGCGGTTCGTCCGCGAGGTCCGCAGCGTCGATCCGCGGGCCACGGGCAACCCGCTCCAGGCCTACGAGGCGTCGCTCGAGATGAAGCGGAGCTACGAGCAGGCGGGCATGTGGGCGCTGGTGGTGATCCTCGTCGTGCTGTGGCTCGACTTCCGTAACCTCCAGCATGCGTTCCTGGCCGTCCTGCCGCTCGCCCTCGGCATGATCCAGATGCTCGGGCTGATGGGACTCGTGGGCATCGACCTCAATCCCGCCAACCTGATCGGCATTCCACTGATCCTGGGGATCGCCGTCGACTACGGCGTGCACGTGGTGCACGACTATCTCGAGCGGCCGGGGCCCTACCGGATGAGCGCCTCGACGGCCAACTCGGTGCTCGTCGACGCCCTGACGACGATCCTGGGCTTCGGCGCCCTGATGGTGGCCAGCCACCGCGGCCTCGAGAGCCTGGGGCGGGTGTTGACGCTGGGGGTGACCACCTGCACGGTCACGTCGCTCGTCTTCCTGCCGGCGGTGCTGACCTGGCTGCGGCCGGCCGGCATCGACGTCGAGGTCCCGGATGATCTCGAGGTGGCTGAAGGCGAGCCCGAGCCGGAGGCCGAATCCGCCGCCCCCACCCGCCAGGCTGCCTGAAACCCGCCTTGTGCCGGGCGGCGGCCGCGCGGTACCTCCCCGGGCCCCGAAGCCCCCCAGGTGCCGTCATGAAGCCCGCTCGCGTCTCCCTGCTGCTCTCGACCGTGACCCTTCTCGCGGCCGCGATCCTGCCCGCCGTGGGCCGCGGCCAGGAGCGGCCCGTGAACGTCGTGATGGGCGACCAGTTCAGCAATCGCGTCGAGACGGCGCAGCTTCGGGGCGACGTCGTCGTGCTCGTGTATGCAGGCCGTCATGGGGCCGAGGCCGCGATGGAACTCGGCCGCACGCTCCACACCCGCTTTCATCCCACCGCGGAAGGCGCCGAGCCGAAGGCCTGGTCGACCCAGCCGGTGGTGGGCCTCGCTGGCTGGCCGGCGGGCCTGCCGGTGCCCGACGTGAAGGTGATCCCGGTGGCCTGCGTGCCCGAGGTGCCCAAGGCCTTGCATGGCATGGTCCGGCGCCGGCTCAAGCAGGAATCACCAGTGGTGCCGGTGTGGCTCGACTTCGAAGACGTGATGCGGCCGAGCTTCGGGATGGTGCCCGACGAGCCGAACGTGCTCCTGATCGACACCCGCGGCATGGCCCAGGGGGTGATCTCCGGCCACCTCGACCAGCGGAAGCTCGACGAGGTGGCCGCGCTGATCGACGACCTCCGCAAGCGGGCGATTTCGGACGTTCGCACCGTCTCTTTTCCCTCGCCCGTGCGGCAATAGTTCGGCCCCGCGCATCCGCGCATGGCTCGCGTCATCCCCCCGGCTCGCGCCGGGGGGCTTGTATGGCCGCCCCCCACCCGCATCGAAGCCCCCGTGCGCGAGCACGGGGGATGACGCTCTCCGCGCCGTACGCCGGGCAATCCCGAGCCGCGTCGCCTACCCGCGGCGGTCCTTGAGCCGGCGGCTGGCACGGGCGAGCGTGTCCCGCTCGGCGGCGGTCAGGCTCGCCTCACCTGAGCGGCCGATCTTCTCGAGGATCCGGTCCACCTCCTGCTCGAGCGGCGGGTCATCGCGGTCACCGCCAGCCCGGCCGGCCGATTCGTCGTCGGGCCGCACGATTCGCAGCCGCTGCCGCCGCAGGTTCGCCAGCAGCCGGGCCGGAGCCTCCGTCAGCCCGTCGAGGCTCCAGCCCCGCCAGGCGTAGAGGATGCCGAACGCCGCGCCGGCCAGGTGGGCGACATGGGCCACGTTGCTACTCCGGTCGCCGGCGCCCTGGACGTCCAAAAACAGGTACAGGATGCCGAGCGCCCAGGCGGGCACGGGCAGCACCCCGTAGAGAAGCACGGTCTGCCGGGGGTAATACCAGATGAAGGCGGCGAGCACCGCCATCACGCCGCCGGAGGCGCCCACCAGCCGGGCCCCGTCTCCGGCGCCGCCGAGCCGCTCACCGATCACCCAGACGAGCCCTGCCGCCACGATCGCCGCGCAGTAGAAGCGGATGAACTCGGCCCAGCCCATGATCGCCTCGACCGGACGGCCGAAGAACCAGAGCGTGAGCATGTTGAACAGCAGATGCCACGGGGCCTGATCGTCGTGGAGGAAGCCGTAGGTGAACAGCGTCCAGAACTTCCAGAGGTGGCTCGGGAGGTCGCTCCGCAGGCAGAACAGGTCGTTGAGCGAGAGCTTGAGCGAGACCAGTTCTCGGAGCAGGTCGCCGGCGAGGATGAAGTTGGCCAGCCAGACCGCCACGTTGACCATGATGATCGCGTTGACGGCCGACCAATCGGGCGAGAAGCCGCTGGTCGGGGAGCGATAGTAGCCGCGATCCTGGAAGCCCATGGGAGCCGCCGCATGCTGCGGCGGGAGCGAGGTGGGGACGGAAAGCGATCAATCGTACCGCGACCCCGCGACCGGAATCAAAAACCACCGGTCGAACCAGGTGGCCGGGGGTGCAAGCCGGCGGAGCCTTGTGGATGGTGAGAGGGGTCGCCCGTGCCAATCGAGCGGCGTTGCTGGCCGAGCGAAGCCAGGATGGCGAAGCGAGGGC
>CAXNGP010000103.1:0-6920 GCA_964201845.1 Pirellulales bacterium | reverse complement strand
GAGGTTTCCTCCGAGCGACCGGAGGCCTGGAGGGCCGCAGCGAGCGTCCGCGAGATGGCACGGGCGACCCCGAGCCCGCACGGATCACCCTGACGGTTGTGCGGGTCGTCGCGGCGGGACGAGGGCCGCCCACAGCATTCGCCCCGCGGCGCCGAACGTGCCGATGACAGATCCGTGGCGGTGGGCGACGGATCGCTTACGGCCATGGCCCTTCGGTCGTCGCCCATGCCCACATCGCGGAGAGGGATCTCCCGAGCCTTGGCTCGCGTCTCGTCGACGCTCCGGGCCAGCCTCCGCGCCGCGGGCGTGTTCATCGCCTGCGCGGTTGTCGCCGTGCTGCCCGTGGTCGCCCTCGCCCAGGAGCCGCGGGCCTGGGCCGGAGCCACCGAGCCCGCCCGTGAGCCCCTCCGCATCGCGGCCGCGCCCCCCACGAGCGCCCCGGATTCCGCCGCCCCGGCGGCCGAGCCGGCCGGCCTGATCCCGACCGGGAATCTGCTGGCCACGATCCGCGACGGCGGCATCCTGATGATCCCGCTGCTCGGCTGCTCGTTCGCGCTGGCCGTGTTCGGGATCGAGCGAGCCGTGAACCTGCGAACCGGCAACGTGGTGCCGAAGCTGTTCGTCGACCGGTTCGTGGCCCAACTTCGAGCCCACACCCTGGCCCGCCAGGCGGCCCTCGAGGCCTGCGACGAGAACGGCAGCCCCGCGGCCCGCGTGTTCGCGGCGGCGATCCGCCGCTGGGGCCGGCCGGCCGTCGAGATCGAGCAGGCCGCGATCGACGCCTGCGAGCGGGAACTCAACCACCTTCGTCGCTACCGCCGGGTGTTCAACGGCGTGGCCACGATCAGCCCGCTGCTCGGGCTCTTGGGCACGGTGTTCGGCCTGATCCGCTCGTTCAACGACGTCGCGGCCGCGGGCGCGATGGGCCGGCCTGACCTGCTCGCCAGAGGCTTCGGCGAGGCGCTGATCACGACCGCCATGGGCCTGCTGGTGGCGATCCCGGCGATGGTGCTCCACTCCTATTTCACCAGCCGCGTCGACCGGCTCGCGATGCGGCTCGACGAGTCCTGCCAGCAGGTCATCGACGAGATCTCGCAGGAAGCGCTGGCCGAGCCCAAGCGGCGGATGGCGGGGTGAGGCCATGCCGCTGGTGCGACTGACCGCCGAGGAGGATCCGGCCCCCAATCTGGCGCCGATGATCGACGTGATCCTCGTGCTCACGATCTTCTTCATGTGTGCCACGAAGTTTTCGGGGGACGAGCGGCAGTTCGAACTCGACCTGCCCCAGGTCGGGGGCGCCGCGGTGGTGGACGCCGCCCGGCCCGAGGTCGTCGAGGTGGGGGCCGACGGGGCGCTGCGGCTCGGCCCCGACGAGGTCTCCCTCGCCGAGCTCGGCACGCGGCTCGCCGCCGCCCGGGGCGTGCAGCCCGACGTGGGCGTGATGATCCGCGGCGAGCAGGCCGTGCCCCACGGGCGGATGGCGGAGATCTACGAGGCCTGCCGCGCGGCGGGCGTGCGGCGCGTGGCGATCTCCGTCCGCACCCGCGCCGAGAGCGTCCGCTAGGAACGGAGACCCGGCGATGCAGGCGACGGGAATCGTGGTCGCCGCGCTCGCGGCCCTCGCCGCCGTGGGCGTGACCGTGCTGGTGCGCACCCGCTGGCTCCAGACCCGCACGCTGCAGAAGTGCGTGGGACTGTCGGTGGGGCTCCATGCCGTCCTGGCGGTGGTCGCGGCTTTCCTCGGGGGCTTGTCGCCCGCCTCGTGGGGCACCAAGGACGAGGGCCGCATGACGATGATGGTCGTGCTCGCCGACGAGGAGGCCGACGAGGAGGCCGACGAGGAGGCCGACGAGGAGGCCGACGACGAGCCCGCCGACGCCGCACCGGCCGACGACGCAGCCCCCATGGCGGAAGACACTCCGTCGCAGGATCACGAGGGCCCTCTGGACGCGCCGCCGCTCGTCTCGCTCGCCGATGCGCAGGCCCCACCGGCGCCGGCCGACCTCGTTCCCCTGCTCGACGCGCCCGCCGACGAGCCGCCGCAACCCGTTCCGGCGGGCGAGATCGCCGACGGCGCCGCGTCGTCGGCCGAGGGCAAGCCGGGCGCGGCCAAGAGCCAGGCCGGCGGGCCGCAGCCGCGGGTGCCCGACGCCTATGCGGATCGCGCGGGCGACCGGCGGGCTGCGGCGGCCGCCGCCCGCGGCGGCTCCCAGCAAACCGAGCAGGCGGTGCAGGCCGCGCTCGACTGGCTCGCGCGCACGCAGTCGAGCGACGGCCGCTGGAACGCCGCCCGGCATGGCGCCGGCCAGGGTGCCGCGGGCTCCGGGCAGCACCGGCCCGAGGTGGGCGGCCGCAGCGACCACGGCGTGACGGGGCTCGCGCTCCTGGCGTTTCTGGGCGCGGGCAACACCCACCACGACGGGCCCTACGAGGCAAACGTCGCCCGGGGCGTGGGCTTCCTCGTGGAGCGGCAGCGTTCCGACGGTTCGCTGGCCGGCGATGCCGAGTTTTTCGCCGCCCTCTACTGCCACGGGATGGCGACGATCGCGTTGGCGGAGTGTGCGGCGATGAGCGGCGACGAGGCGCTCCGGCCGGCGGTCGACCGCGCGATCCGGCACACGCTTGCGATGCAGCACCCGACCACGGGCGGCTGGCGGTATGCCGCCGGTGACCGGGGCGACACCAGCCAACTCGGCTGGCAGGTGATGGCCCTCGCCTCGGCCAGGAGCATCGGGGTCACCGGAGTCGAAGGAGCGGAGGCGCGGGCCCGCGGGTTCCTCGCGAGTGTCTCCTCGGGCGCGGCGGGCGGCCTCGCGGCCTATCGGTCCGGCGAGCGGCCGAGCGTGACGATGACGGCCGAGGCGCTCTTCTGCCGGCTGCTCTTGGGGATGCCGGCCGACCATCCGGCCGCGACCGAGGCCCTGGGCCTGCTTGCGCGGTCGCCGCCGACGGCCGCCGGCTACAACATCTACACGTGGTACTACGCCACGCTCGCCTCGTTCCATGCCGGCGGCCCGCAGTGGGAGGCCTGGAACCAGCATCTCCAGGGGGCGCTCCTGCCGCTGCAGCATCGGTCCGGCGGCCCGCTCGACGGGAGTTGGGATCCCGACCGCGTCTGGGGTGGCCACGGCGGCCGCGTCTACGCGACGGCCCTGGCGGCGCTCACGCTCGAGGTCTACTACCGCTACCGGCCCTTGCACGGCCAGTCGCCGCGCATGGCCGCCACGCCCTGAGAAGCCCGCGGTTTGAACGCTTGCCGGGGCGGGGATACACTTGAGATAACGAGCGTCCGCGGCATTTCGCGGCCGGTCGCCCCTGCCGGAGGATCCGCCCGTGGCCCCCTGTTTCGCGATGTTTGGCATTGGCACGACGGAACTGTTGATCCTCGGCGGCATCATCCTGCTGCTGTTCGGCACCCGGCTGCCGAAGGTGATGCGTTCGCTCGGCGAAGGCATCGTCGAGTTCAAGCGGGGCGTGCAGGGCATCGAGGAGACGGGCGCGGGCCCGCGTGAGCCGGGCGGCAGCGACGCCCGCTGACGATCGGCAGCGTCCCCGCCGGTCGCCTTCGGGCCACAACCCTCCTCCAGGCCTTCTCATGTTCGGACTCGGTCCCCTCGAACTCCTCGTCATCGCGGCGATCGCGGTGATGATCTACGGCAAGCGGCTGCCGGAAGTGGGCCAGACGGTCGGCAAGACCGTGGGCCAGTTGCGGCGGCAGTGGCAGGCGATGTCGCGCGAGTTCGAGATGGCGGCCAACGTCGACGCTCAGCCCACGTCGCGGCGGCCGGCCTCGGCCCGGCGGCTCGACGACGAGGGGGGCCCGACGGTCGCGTCGCCCAAGCTCGTGCCGCCCCCGGCCGACGAGGCCTGACGCGGCCCGTGACGGTCCGCGCAGCGGCCAACTTCCGGGCCCCATCGTGCGGGTCGTGACGGCGGATCGGAGCCGTGCTACGATTTTCCGCGGTGGTAGTCGATCAAACCCGCTGATCGACGGCCATCGTGCCGGGCAGCTAGCTCAGTTGGTTAGAGCGCTACGTTCACACCGTAGAGGTCACAGGTTCGAATCCTGTGCTGCCCACTGGTCCGGGCGACGAGTCAGTCGTCCAGTTCGCCGCCGACTCCGCCTTCGAAGTGGCAGTCGCCGCACGATTCGCCGAGTGACTTGAATGCCGCACCGAGCGACCGCTGATCGCGTCGTCGCGCGGCCGCGACGAGCTCTCCCACCGCCTCGACATACCCATCGGCAGACTCCTTGACGTCCGCGTCTCGGGATTCAGCCAGGGCGCGGGCCATCGCTTGGCTCCTCGTCGTCGTCGGCCAACGCCGAGACCCGGACTTCCATCGCGGCGATCGCCAGGCACGCCACGGCAGTCCCCAGCGTCAGCGCGAACCGCGCTTGCGAATCCATCGTGCCCCTCGCGACCAAAGCCGATTCATCCCGTGAGCAGTCGGCCGGGAAGTGTATCGCCGCCCGTGGAGCCGCGTGGCCGCAGAGCGGCAAACCGGCTAAACTTCCGTCATGGTGGAGGCACCGGATCACCGAGGCGAGGCGTGCGGCGGCTGCCGGTTCTGGCGGCGGGATCGCGATGGAGATCGCGGCCCCGACTGGGGGCAGTGCCGACGAATGCCCCCCACGCTGCCGCCCATCGAGCAGGAAAAACTGCTGCACGTCGGCATCTGGCCGCACACGGCCGAAGACGATTGGTGCGGGGAATGGCAGCCTGAGACCGCGGCGGCCCCCGGCTCCTGACCGGCGTTGGCCGGGGCATCGGTGGCCTGCTGATTTCCTCGTAAGCCTCGGCTAGGAGCGGAAAATGGCCGCTGGCCGCTGGATTCGGCCCGCCCCCTCGGTTGTGGGCCGGCGGCCGAAATGCTATACCTTTGGGTGTTCGACAGACTCTCGTCCGCACTTCCGGCCCTATCGGGGAACTGAGCCTGTGCTTCGGCGATGGTCGCTAGCGTCGATTGTTTGGTGATCCAGTTCCCGAGTTCAGTGAGAGGTTGAGGGTTATGTCCCGGAAGATTTATGTGGGGAACCTGCCTTGGTCTACCACGTCGCAGGATTTGGAGGCGATGTTCGCCCCGCACGGAGCTGTTCGCAGCGCCGAGGTGATTTCCGACCGTGAGACCGGCAGGTCGCGCGGCTTCGGGTTTGTGGAGATGGAGACCGATGAGGGCCTGCAGGCCGCGATCTCTGCCCTGAACGGGCAGGAGATGAACGGCCGGCCCCTCACCGTCAACGAAGCCCGCGAGCGGACTCCGCGTCCGGGTGGCGGCGGCGGCGGTGGCGGCGGCGGTCGTGGTGGCTACGGCGGCGGTGGCGGCCGTGGTGGCTACGGCGGCGGCGGCGGTGGTGGCTACGGCGGCGGCGGTGGCGGCCGGTATTAATCCGACCGACGCGCTCGGCGTATCCTGAAAATAGGCACGGGAGCCGGGGATTTCGCACCCCCGGCTTCCGTGTTCTTGTTTTTGATGTATCCTTCGCAAATCGTTTTTCGCGGACTCGCAGCCGGTCGGCAGCGGCTCCGCTCGACATGACCACCAGCAAGGCAGACGTGACGACATGAGTTTCGCAGGGCCCCGTCCCAAGGCCAGCAAGTTCGCTCGCAAGAAGGCCAAACCCAAGCCCAAGGTCAAGAAGCGGGATCCGATCTACATCGACGGCGTCCGGCCGCGGCCGATGTACGTCGATTACAAGGATCTCGAACTGCTGGGCAAGCTCGTCAACCGTCAGGGCAAGATCATCGGTCGCCGCAAGAGCGGCTGCACCGCGGCCAGCCAGCACGCCGTCACCTCCGCGATCAAGCGGGCCCGGTTCATGGCGCTGCTGCCGTACGTGGCCGACTGATTTCACGCTCGCCGGGCCATCCATGGCCCCGGCGAGCTTGGCTCGGCGGAGGGGCAGCTGAAGTGCCCCTCGCCTCGCGGGCTGCTCGCACCTCCGGGCTCGCAGGGTCGCCGCAGGGCGGCGACTCCCTGCCTTCGGCAAGCCTACGGAGTTCGTTTCGGCACATCCTGGGGGCGACGCTTTTCACCCCATGAAAGCCCCCGGCGCGAGCCGGAGGATCGCGCGATCGACTCCGCCCGTGGCGGCGTATGATGGGGCCGGAGACCAATCGCCGTCATGCCACCGCTTCAGACACGCCGCCGGGTCGAGTTCCGCGACACCGATGCGGCCGGAATCGCCCACTTCTCGGCGTTCTTTTTCTGGATGGAGTCGGCGGAGCACGAACTCCTGCGGGCCGCGGGGGTGCCAGTCGTCGAGCGGGACGTCGCCGGCGTCGAGGCGAGTTGGCCCCGTGTCTCGGCGTCGTGCGACTACGTCTCCGCGGTCCGCTTCGGCGAGGAGGTCGACGTCGCCGTCGCGGTCGAGGCGATCGGCCGCACGAGCGTGACCTATGGCTTCGCCTTCAGCCACGCGGGGGTGACCGTCGCCCGGGGCCGGATCGTCGCCGTCCGCTGCCTGATGCACCCCGGACAGAAGCCCGAGCCGGTGGCCGTGCCCGACGAGATCGCCGCCCGGCTGGCCATCTACCGCGCCGACTCCTGAGGACCACCGCATGCTCGAGGTGACGGAGGTCTCGAAATCCTTCGCCACCGACGACGGCGGCCTACCGGTGCTCGAGCGCGTGTCGTTCACACTCGAGCCGGGCCGACGCATGGCCATCATGGGGCCCTCGGGGTCGGGCAAGAGCACGCTGCTGGCCATCCTGGGCGCGATCGACGAGCCGACCTCGGGCCGCGTCTGCCTGGACGGCGTCGATCCCTTCGCCGGCAATGCCGCGGCCCGGGCCGCGTTTCGCAACCGGCGGATCGGCTTCGTCTTCCAGGAGCATCACCTGCTCGGCGGCTTGACGGCGCTCGACAACGTCGTGCTGCCGGCGCTCGCGACGGGCGCGGCGGCGCCCGCTGTCGTCGAG
>CAXNGP010000102.1:0-6997 GCA_964201845.1 Pirellulales bacterium | reverse complement strand
CAACGTGACCGACATCGCGGCCGTGGCCCGCGGCGCGGCCGACGGCGGCGCCGATGCCGTGACGCTCATCAACACGCTCCAGGGCATGGCGGTTGACTGGCGGCGGCGGAAGCCCCTGCTCGGCAACGTGGTGGGGGGGCTGAGCGGGCCTGCGATCAAGCCCGTGGCGCTCAGGTGCGTGCATCAGGTGCACCGCGCGGTCGGGATCCCGATCATCGGCGTGGGCGGCATCATGACGATCGACGACTGCATGGAGTTTTTCGTGGCCGGGGCGGCGGCGGTCCAGATCGGCACGGCCAGCTTCGCCGAGCCCGTGGTGTCGGCCCGGCTCCTCGACGAGCTTCCGGCAGCCGTTCGCGAGGCGGGCGCGGCCCGCTTTGCCGACCTTGTGGGCACGCTCGTGATGCCGACCCCCGCCGGCTGCTCACAGGAGTCGGCCCATGCCCGCTGATGCTTCATGCGTGGTGTTCGGAGGTCGCCCCGAGCGGGTCGGGGTTGCCCGTGCCATCTCGCCGGACGCTCCCTGCGCACATCCTGTGCTCCGGTCGCTCGATGGAAACCTCGCTTCGCCATCCTGGCTGCGCTCGGTTTCCAACGCCGCTCGATTGGCACGGGCAACCCCGCCCACCCATGGAGCAGCCGGATGACCACGCCGCAGCCCGCTCGGGCCCTCTCCGGCATCCAGCCTACGGGCCGGTTTCACTGGGGCAATTATTTCGGCGCGATCCGCCAGTACATCGAGCTGCAGCCCGGTGGCCACGACGAGGCGGCGGCCGAGGCCTACTACTTCATCGCTGACCTCCATGCGCTCACGACCGTTCGTGATCCGGCCGTGCTGCGGGGGTTTGTCCGCGATGCCGCGCTCGATCTCGTCACCCTGGGGCTCGATCCGGAGCGGGCGGTACTGTTCGTGCAGTCGGACGTGCCGGAGGTGACGGAGCTGACCTGGCTCCTGATGACCGTCACGCCGATGGGCCTGCTCGAGCGGTGCCATGCCTTCAAGGACAAGAAGACCCGCGGCCTGCCGGCCGATGCGGGCCTGTTCACCTATCCCGTCTTGATGGCGGCCGACATCCTGGCTTACGACGCCACCGTCGTGCCCGTGGGCGAGGATCAGGTGCAGCACATCGAGGTCTGCCGGGACCTGGCCGGCACGTTCAATCACCTCTACGGCGAGGTGTTCACGCTGCCGAAGCCGCGGCTCGTCGACGGCAGTGCCAAGGTGCCGGGCACCGACGGCCAGAAGATGAGCAAGAGCTACGAGAACACGATCGAGGTGTTCGAGGAGCCCGGCGCGCTCAAGAAGAAGATCATGCGGATCACCACCGATTCGCGGCCGGTCGAGGAGCCGAAGGAGCCCGAGGGAGACCACCTCTACCAGCTCTACACGCTGTTCGCCGGCGAGGCCGACCGGCAGGCCCTCGCCGATCTCTATCGCCGCGGCGGGTTCGGCTACGGCGAGGTCAAGAAGAGGCTGCTCGAGGCGGCCGGCGACTTCTTCGCGGACTCGCGGGCCCGGCGGGCGGCGCTGGCGGCAGACCCGGCCCGGATCGAGGCGATTCTTGCCGCCGGGGCGGACAAGGCCCGGGCCAAGGCGGGCGAGGTGCTCGCCCGGGCGCGGCGGGCCTGCGGGCTCGACCGTTCACCGCCGGTGAAGCAGCCGGGGAAGCGGCCATGAACGTACTCGGAATCGGCACCGACATCACGGAGTGCCTGCGGATCGCGCAGATGATCGAGCGGCACGGCGAGTTGTTCGTGGGCCGCGTCTACACGCAGCACGAGATCGAGTATTGCCGCAGTCGGCGCATGGCCACGCAGCACTTCACGGGCCGTTGGGCCGCCAAGGAGGCGGTCCTCAAGGCGCTGGGCACGGGCTGGAAGCGGGGCATCAGCTGGCGGGACGTCGAGATCCGCAACCTCCCCGGCGGCCGGCCGCAGGCGTTTCTCTCCGGCGGCTCGCAGGAAGTGGCCGAGTCGCTCGGAATCCGCTGCGTGCTCGTGAGCATCTCCCACTGCCGCTCCCACGCGACGGCCTACGCCGTGGCCCTCGATGAGGTCCCGGCGACGGAGTGAGTGGTGGTCCTTCGGGCGTCTGTGTTCAGTGCATCGAAGCCCCCGTGCGCGAGCACGGGGGATGACGCCTGCCATCCAAGACGACCCCAGCGGCCCAGCGCCAAACGGGATGGTGTGCGTCATCCCCCCGGCTCGCGCCGGGGGGCTTTTATGGTGAGCCAGAAGGCGGAGCAGTGCTTGCCGGCTCGGGCTTGGGGGCCGGGCGGATCGGCCGCTGGATCTCGGCGTATTTGAGGAAGCCGGGTACGAAGGGGCTGTTGTAGGCGAGCATCCGCGGCGGGCCGTCCGGCTCCCACTCGGGATGCGCGGCCAGCCAGGCGTCGAGTTGCTCCGAGCCCTTTTTGAACGTCTTCTCGCCGTAGCCGCCCCGCAGGGCGATCGAGGCGACCGTGGCCTCGGGCACGTCCTCGACCACCACGCCGGCGTCGGCCGGATCGGGGCCTGCCTTGCCCAGGTCCGGCTCGGCGTAGAGAAACGCCATCGACTCAGGGCCGCCCTGCTCGGCCGGCTCACCCGCCCAGTCCATCGTGACCGGCGCGGTCATTGCGATCTCGTTTCGCTTGATGTGGCCGAAGAGCCGCATGAACATCCGGTCGTCACCCCCCGCGCCGGCCGCCGTGCGGGCCAGCCGATGGGCGGGATAGGTCTTCACGATCACTTCGCCGACCGGCCCCGGGGCGGGGAACCCCGCGGGCAGCTTGGCCTCGGAGATCATCATGGGCTTCGAGGGCTCCGGGTCGGCGGCGCTCACGGTCGTACTGACCACGAGGAGAGCTCCCCACGGAAGGCATCGCAGCATGGTATCACCGGTCATTGAGATGCACTGAATCTGTTGCATCATACAAGCCCCCTTGCGCGAGCAAGGGGGATGACGCCTGCCTTCAAGACAGCACCTGCGGCCCAACGCCGTTCGGCATGGTTCGCGTCATCCCCCCGGCTCGCGCCGGTGGCGCTTCGATGGGCCGCTCGCGAGCCTGAGCATGGGCCACCCGGGGCGAGCCCGGGCAGGGGCCGCCGGGAGCGAAAGCCTTCGTCGCTGGGATATTTCGCTTTCTCCCGCATGCCGCCGCCACGTCCAGCGGGCGAAATCTCCAGGCTCCTTCGGCTTCCGCCCCCGGCGGCCCGGTTCGGTGTTGGGCGTTCGGCGGGTCGATGCCGCTCAGGCCGCCTCGACTTCTTCCCACTTCTCGAGTTCGGCCGTGCCGCCCGGGAGCAGGAGCGCGGAAAGCGGCGTGCCCTCCTCGACGGGCGTCACGCCGTCACGCCGGGTCAGGTGGAGCCGTTCGTGCCCCGCGAGCTGCTTCTTGAGCTGCTGCTCGAGATCCTTCTGCTCCGCCTCGGGCAACTTGGCGAAGGCGGCCCGGCCCCGACACTTCGGGAACTTCTGGCAGCCCAGCCACGGGCCCCGCTTGCCGTCGCGGAGGTTCATCATCGCCCCGCACTTCTCGCAAGCGATGTCGGTGACCAGCGGCGGTGGGGAGGGAAACTTGAGGTTTCCCTTGCGGTCGAGATTGAGGATCAGCGGCTGGGGAGCGGGCGGTTCGGTGGTCTCCGCCGCCTTCTTGCCCTTCGGCTTGGGCGGCCGCGGCTTGTCTTCGACCAAGAAGTCGCCGAACCGTCCCGTCCGCTTCACCATCGGTACGCCGGCCGGCGAGAGGAGGTCGATCTGCTCGGGCAAGAGCGGCTGGCCCTCGCGATCGACCGGCATCGCGTAGTCGCAGGCCGGCACGTGCTTGGGCTTCTTGGCCCGCGCCGGCTTGGCCTTCTTGCCCTTCGCGGCCTTGGCCTTGCCGCGGGCGGCCGGCTTCTCGGGCTCCGGCTCGGCGACGTTCTCGTTGTAGCCCGAGCAGGAAAGGAAGCGGCCCTTCTTGCCGAGCCGATACTCGAGCCGGCGGCCGCACTTCGGGCACTTGTAGGGGGAGGGATCGGAGGCCGCCTTCACGTGCTCCTGCTTCTCGGCCTCGCCAAGTTTCGGTTCCAGCTCTCCGTGGAACTCGTGGAGCATCGCCCGCCAGCCCTTCGTGCCCTCGGCCACCTGGTCGAGCTCCCGCTCGATTTCCCGGGTGTAGCCGATCTCGATGAACTGGTCGGCGAAGCCGTTCTTGAGAAACGTCGTCACGGCCTCGCCGATCGCGGTGGCGTGGAACCGCCGCTCGTGCTGTTCCACGTAGCCCCGCTGCTCGATCGTGTTGATGATGCTGGCGTAGGTGGAGGGGCGGCCGATCCCCTCCTCTTCCAGCTTCTTGACCAGCGAGGCCTCGCTGTAGCGCGGCGGCGGAGCCTGGAACTTCTGCCGCGGCTCGATGTCGAACGGGGCGAGCACGGCCCCCTTGGCGAAGTCGGGCAGCACCTGCTCGCCGTCGTCGCGCGGCACCCCGCTGATGCGATAGAAGCCGTCGAAACGGAGCACGCGGCCGTTGGCCTTGAACACGGCGCCGGTGTCGCGGTCGCTCCGTCGCATCCGCACGGCGGTCGAGTCCCACTCGGCGTCGGTCGACTGGCAGGCGAGGAAGCTCTGCCAGATCAGCTTGTAGAGACGGTATTGCTCGTCGGTGAGAGCGTCGCGGATCGCGTCGGGCTCGCGGAAGGCGTCGGTCGGGCGGATCGCCTCGTGGGCCTCCTGGGCGCCCTTGTTGCTGCTCGTGTAGGAGCGGGGCTTCTCCGGCACATAGGCGTCGCCGTGGGTCTCGCCGAGATAGCGGCGGGCCATCGTGATCGCCTCACCCGAGAGGTTCGTGGAGTCGGTCCGCATGTAGGTGATCAGGCCCACCCGGCCCTCGGAGGGGAGGTCGATGCCCTCGTAGAGCTGCTGGGCGATCCGCATCGTGCGGTCGGTGCTCATGCCCAACCGGCTCGAGGCGGCCTGCTGGAGGGTGCTCGTGATGAACGGCGGGTAGGGCCGCGACTTGGTGCGGGTAACGTCGATGCTTTCGACGCGATAGCGGGCGGCGGGGTCGGGCCGCCCGGTGAGCCGGACCAGGTTCTTGCCCCGGCCCTTGCCGTCGGCGGCGGTCTCCCGGTCGATCGCAATGCCGAGCAGGCCCGCGGCCTCGGCGGCCGCGACGGCATCGCCGACCAGGTCGGCGGCCGAGGTGTTCTCGGCCTCGATCCTCAGCGGCCGCCCGCCCACCTCCACCAGGTCGCAGGAGAGTGCCGTGCGTTCCGCCAGCCACGCCATCCGGTCGCGGACGAACGGCGGCCGACCCCGCTCGTCCCGGCGGGCCATGAACTCGTTCCAGGCGTCGTGCAGCCCGGCCGCGGCGGCCACGTCGAACGACAGGCAGGCTGAAATCTCCCACGACTCCGCCGGGGTGAAGGCCCGGATCTCCTGCTCGCGCTCGACCACGATCCGGGTCGCCACGCTCTGCACCCGGCCGGCCGAGAGGCCGCCGGCGACCTTCTTCCAAAGCACCGGCGAGACGCGGTAGCCCACGATCCGGTCGACGATCCGCCGGGCCTGCTGGGCCTCGACGCGGGGCATGTTGATGGCCCGGGGCGACTGGAAGGCCCGTTGCACCTCGCTCTTGGTGATGGCGTCGAAGGTGACCCGCTTGGCCGTGGCCGGATCGACGTCGAGCACTTGCGTGAGGTGCCAGGCGATCGCCTCGCCCTCGCGGTCCAAGTCGGTGGCGAACCAGACGTCGCTGGCTCCCTTGGCGAGCTTCCGCAGTTCGGTGACGGTCTTCTGCTTGCCCGGATCGACCTCGTAGGTGGGCTCGAAGTCGTGCTCCAGATCGACGCCGGGCACGGCCTGCTTGATGCCCTTGGGAGCCCGCTTGGGGAGGTCGCGGATGTGGCCGATCGAGGCCTTCACCACGAACCCCGGGCCCAGGTACTTCTCGATCGTCTTGGCCTTGGCGGGGCTCTCGACGATGACCAATTCATACTCACCCCGAGGCGCTGAGGAGCGAGCCCGAGGCTCGGAGGAGCGGGCCCGAGGCTCGGAGGAGCGGGCCCGAGGCCCGGAGGAGCCGGGCCGAGCTCCGGAGGAACGGGCCTTGGTCGCGGCGGGCTTACGGCTGGCGGGAGCTTTTCGGGCCATCGGCTCGCGGGGGGGCTGGAGAGTATGGGCGCCGCAGACATCGGGATTGGCGCCAACCGGCCTGGCGCTACAATCGCCTCGGGACCGGCCGCCACAAGCGTTACCCTGCGTTCTTCTGGCTTGTCAAGTGCCGGACGTTTCGCCGTTCCTACGGAACGGCGGGTTTTTTTGGGTAGGAGCCGGGCGAGGCCCAGACGAGCACATGGCCGGATCGTTCCATATTTTCCGCCGCTATCAGAAGGCGGCCCTCGCGGGACTTGCCATCATGGCGATGCTCGCCTTTTTCGTCCTGCCGCCCGTGCTCCAGATGGGGTCGGCCGGCGGCCCGACGGCCGACAGCGTGGTGGTGAGCTGGAAGGGAGAGAGCCTGCGGGAGAGCGGGCTCGAGCGGGCGGTGATCGCTCGCCGGGCGCTCAACCAGTTCCTGATGGCCCTTCAGGCGGCCGCGAGCGGCAGTGAGCGGGTGCAGCCGCCGCTGCGGGACGACGAGAAGGCCGTGGTCGACTCGTTGCTCATGGCCCGCGAGGCGGAGGCCAACGGGATCGTCGTGAGCGACGCCGTGATCAACGACTTCTTGGCGATCTGGACGGGCGACCGGGTGCCGCAGGCCGACATCCGCGGCGTGATCGACCAGCTCCGCGAGCGGGCGGGCGTTACTGAGCAGGACATCTTCACCGGCCTGCGGACGCTCCTGCTCGGCGAACGGATGCAGGCGCTCGCCCTGCGTGGCACGGGGTTCGCGAGCGCCCCTCCCGGCTGGCGGTGGGACGCCTTCCGGCGGCTCGAGCAGTCGGCGACGGTCGAGGTCGTGCCCGTGATCGTGGAGACGCTCGGCGGCGAGGTGGCCGAGCCGACGACCGCCGCCCTCGAGGCGGTCTACAC
>CAXNGP010000101.1:0-7003 GCA_964201845.1 Pirellulales bacterium | reverse complement strand
GGCAAGTATCCGCACGAGCTCTCCGGCGGGATGCGGCAGCGCGTGGCGATCGCCCGGACGCTGATCCTGCGGCCGCGGGTGATCCTGATGGACGAGCCGTTCGGAGCCCTCGATCCCGCCACGCGGCTCGACATGCAGGACCTGCTCGTGAAGCTGTGGCGGGAAGTGCAGGCGACGGTGCTGTTCGTCACGCACTCGGTCGAGGAGGCCGTCTATCTGGGCGACCGCGTCTACCTGATGGACACGACCCCGGGGCGGATCGCCGAGGAGATCATCCTCCCGGCCGCCTCGGCTCCGGCCCGCGCGGCGCAGTCGGAACCGTGGTTCAACGACCAGGTGACTCGGATCCACGCGCAGATTGAACGGATTGAAGCGACGGCCAAGCCGTTGCCGGATCGTTGACGATCGGGAGCCGTCTGGGTGCCGTGACGATGTTCGAACAAGCCGGTCGCTACCTCCGTGCCGCGTTCACCTACCACTGGAACCTGCTCTTCGTCGGGGCGGGGGCGGCCGTGGCCGCGCTCAGTGGTCGGCCCGACGTGGTGTTGCCGCTGGTGGCGGCGGGCGAGATTCTCTACCTGGCGAGCATGTTCACCAACGACCGCTTCCGGGCGGCCGTCGATGCGGGCGACGCGAAGGCGCGGCGCGAGACCGAAACGGCCGACACCCGGGCGGCCTACGACCGGATCCGCGCCCAGTTGCCACCGCAGCTGCTGCGGCGGTTCGACCAACTCCGGGCCCACTGCCAGAAGCTGACCGAACTGGCGGCCAGCATGCGCGGCCCGGGCGTGACCGGTGTCGACCGCGGTGCGGCCGAGTCGCTCGAGCGGCTGCTCTGGGGCCACCTGCGGATGATCTGGAACGCCGCCAAGCTGTCAGAGTTTCTCGAGCACACCGACGATGCGTCGCTCCGCGAGCAGATCGAGGAGCTCGAGCGTCGCCTGGCCGCGTTGCCGGAGGGGCAGACGCCCGCCGCGCTGCGGACAGCCATCGAGGACAACCTGCGGACCACCCGCGAGCGGCTCGCCAACATCGACGAGGCCCGCGGGAAGCTCGACGTGGTGGCGGCGGAGATCGAGCGGCTGGAGGCGAAGATCGCGGCACTCGCCGAGGGCGCGGTGGCGCGGCGGGACGTGAGCGAGATCGCCCAGCGGGTCGACGAGGTGGCCGAGGGCATGCGCCGGACCGACGAGACCATGCGGCAGCTGCAACTGCCGCCAGATTTCGAGGAACTCGACGAGCCGCCGCAGTTGCTGCGGGACGAGGCCTGAACCGGCCGCCAGCCCGGCCACCGGAACGTCAGCGATCGCCCTCGTAGCGGCGGCTCGGCCGGCAGACGAGGAAGGTGCCGAGGCCGATGAACAGCGCCAGGAGGGCGTAGGCGAGGACGTATTTGGTCATGCGTGCGGCCAGGGTGGGGCGGCGGTAGGATTTCGGCGGCGATCCCGCCGGAACCCCGAGTCCTCGAGAGCCTACCGCGCATGGCCACGAAGTCGAAACGCTCCCCCAAGATCGCTGTCGCCAAGCTCCCGGCCGTCGATCTCAAGACCCGCAAGCTGATCATCGGGCTGGCCGACGAGGTCGCCGCCGCCGCCGAGAAGCGGCGCGACCCGTGGCTCGACATCCCGACCCGCAGCCTGTCGAACGTCCGGTTCAACAAGGCGCGCAAGATCATCGAGATGGGGGGGCAGAGGAACCGCCGCCAGCTGTTCAACCTCTCCCAGGCCAAGAGCTACATGCAGACGCTCCTGGTGGCGACGGGCTGCAAGCAGTTGATCGAGCAGCAGAAGACCACCAGCATCCGAGGCCTCTACTACCTGCTCAAGCACACGATCGAGGGAACCCGCGAGGAGACCTTCGCCACGCAGGAGGAGTGCGATCCGATCATCGAGGATCTGGAGGTGACGCTCGAGAGCCTCCGCGAGGAACTGCACGTCTACGCCAGCAACCGCGGCGGCATGGTCGGGCCGATCACGCTCATCGACTCGGGAGACGAGATCGACTGCGCCCGGATGGGATCGGGGGGCTACTCGATCCCGTCGATCGTCGAAGCCGACGTGATCAAGTTCAAGTCGTGCGACGCCAAGTTCATCCTCCACGTCGAGAAGGACACCGTCTGGCGGCGGTTCAACGAAGACAAGTTCTGGCGGAAGCACTCCTGCCTCCTGACCCACGGCGGCGGCCAGCCGCCGCGGGGCGTGCGCCGGATGCTCTACCGGCTGCACCACGAGCTCAAGCTGCCGGTGTACTGCCTGCTCGACAACGACCCCTGGGGCTACTACATCTACTCCGTGCTCAAGCAGGGTTCGATCAACCTCGCCTACGAGTCGAAGCGGATGGCGATTCCGGAGGCCCGCTTCCTCGGTCTCCGGAGCCGCGACTATGACCGCTGCAAGCTCTCGCAGAGCGTGCAGATCGCGCTCTCCGACACCGACGTCAAGCGGGCCAAGCAGATCGCGGCCTATCCCTGGTTTGCCGGCAAGAAGGCCTGGCAGAAGGAGATCGCCACGATGCTCGACAACGGCTTCAAGCTCGAGGTCGAGTCGCTGATCTCCAAGGACATCAGCTATGTGACCGAGACCTACACGCCCGAGCGGCTGGCGGAATCGGACTGGTTGGACTGACCATACGGCTGCGGGGGCATCCATGCCCCCCGCAGCCTTGCCGGCCCTCCGGCCGGCGGCCGCACCTCCGGGCGTCCGTGCTCGTACGCTACTGCCGGTGGAGCGCTGAGGCAGACGAATCAACGGTCGGGTGGGCACTGCCTCGGCCGGCAGGAACCCGGCCCTCCGGGCCTGGAGTCCGCGGCCGTTCGCAGCTGTGCCGGGAGGGGCCTACGAAATCACTTCGTCGGCGCGGCCGACGGCGCGGCGCAGGACGTGCGGGACCGGGAGCCTGGATGCCTCGGGCTTCCGGGTTGGCTTGCGGCTCGCGTTGAAGAACTCGGCGATCCGGGCCACCACGGTGCGCTGCTCGTCGGCGCGGAGTTCCGGGAAGATCGGCAGGGCGAGCGTCTCCTCGGCGGCCTGCTCGGTGGCCGGCAGGTCGCCCTTGTGCCAGCCCAGGTGGGCGAAGCACTTCTGCAGGTGGAGCGGCACGGGATAGTAGATCTCCGTGCCCACGTGGCAGGCTGCCAGGTGCTTGCGGAGCTCGTCCCGACGACCGCCCGCGATCCGGATCACATACTGGTTCCAGACGTGCCGGCCACGGGGCTCGTCGGTCGGCACCGTGACCTGTCCGGCGATCTCGTAGGCCGCGAACAGCTCGCCGTAGCGGGCGGCGTTCTCCTGCCGCAGCGTCGTCCAGGCATCCAGGTGGGGCAGCTTGACCCGGAGGATGGCCGCCTGGATCGAGTCGAGCCGGCTGTTGATCCCGATCAGGTCGTGGTAGTACCGCGGCTCCATGCCGTGCACCCGCAGCAGGCGAAGCGAGGCCGCCAGGTCGTCGCGGGTGGTCGTCAGGAAGCCTCCGTCACCAGCGCCTCCCAGGTTCTTGGTCGGGTAGAAGCTGAAGCAGCCGATGTCTCCCAGCGCGCCCGAGCAGCGGCCGTGCCAGGTCGAGAGGATCGACTGGGCCGCGTCTTCCACCAGCGGCACGCCTGCCTCGGCCGCGATCGGCAGGAGGGCGTCCATGTCGGCCGTCCGGCCGAAGAGGTGAACCGGGACGATCGCCCGGCAACGGCGGCTCACCTTGCGCCGGACGTCGGCCGGGTCGACGAGGTAGGTGACCGGATCGATGTCCGCGAAGATCGGCGTGGCCCCGAGCCGGGTCACCGCGCTGGCGGTGGCGAAGAAGGTGTAGCTCGGCAGCACCACCTCGTCACCGGCACCCACGCCGAGGGCCATCAGGGCCAAGAGCAGCGCGTCGCTGCCCGACGCGCAGCTGATCGCATGCGGCACGTCGAGCGCCTTGGCGAGTTCGGCTTCGAGGTCCGTCACGTCGGGGCCGAGCACGAACCGGCCGGAGTCGCAGACCCTGGCGATCGCGGCCTGGATCGCGTCGCGGAGGACGGCGTACTGGCGGTCGAGTGCCAACAGCGGCACGGCGGGCAAAAGGTCGGAAGCCGGGGTCGGGTCCGCGTGTCGTGTGCCGCTGCTCATGGTGTCGCCTGAATCTCCGCTGGCTGGTGTCCCGCGGACACGCGGGCGCGTCGTCCGTCGAGACTGTTCAATCGTCACGACCGTCCTGTCCGCTCCAATCCAAAGCGTCTCGATCCGCGGACGATCTCTTCCCGGCACCTCCGGGAAGGGGACAGGGAATAGGACGTCGCACGGAGGGGCGTCAAGGGCAGGGGCGGGGGCTGTCGGGGCAGGGGCGGCGATTCGGGCGACGACGGCTCTTTGCCGGCGGTCGCATGGCCAGTCTCGCGGTCCGTGGATGGCGGCCGAAGATTGCCTGTTTGACAGCGTTCCCGCAGTCGCCCTAGATTCCGGGTTTGTCGGAGCGGCGTTTTCAGGTGTGGCGGTGCGGTTGAGGGTTTGCGGGGCCTGCCCCGGCGGCACCGTCGCCCCAGAGAACCGAGGAGGAGGGTCGGCTGGCTCGGACGCGGTGGCGCGACGGGACGGCGATTCGGATGGGATCCACGGCGATCACCCCTGTCATTGATCTGGGACTGCTGGCCCGGCGGCTCGGCCTTCGTGCCGTCGGCGTGCAGGCGGCGGTCGATCTGCTCGACGCGGGCAACACGATCCCGTTCGTGGCCCGCTACCGTCGTGACCAGACCGGCGGGCTCGACGAGGACGCGATCCGGCGAATCCAGGAGGGGGTCGCCCGGGCCCGGCAACTGGCCGACCGCAAGGCAACGATTCTGCGGACGATCCAGGGGCAGTCGAAGCTGACGCCCGAGCTCGAGGCGGCGATCGGCGCCGCGGAGAGCCCCAAGCAACTGGAAGACATCTACCTGCCCTACAAGCCGCGAAAACTGTCGCTCGCGGAGGTGGCCCGGCAGCGCCGGCTCGAGCCCCTGGCGCGGGAGATCCTGGCGGCCGATCCTGCGGCCGCCGACCTCGACAAGCGGGCGGCGGATTTCGTCGATGCCGATGCGGCGGTGGCGACGCCCGCCGATGTCCTGCTCGGAGTCGGGCACATCATCGCCGACGAGTTCAGCGAGCGGGCCGACCTGCGGCAGCGGCTGCGATCCATCCTGCATCGGGTCGGTCGGCTTCGCAGCCAGCGGGTCGAGACCGAGGGCAAGGCGCTCTCCAAGGACGAGAAGCACTTCCGCGACTACTTCGACTACGGCGAGCGGCTCGATCGCGTGCCGGCGCATCGGCTGCTGGCGATCAACCGCGGCGAGCGGGCTGAGCTGCTTCGGGTCAGGATCGAGGGGCCCGCGGAGGAACTGCCGGCCGCGGCCGAGGCGATCCTGGTGCCGGCCGAGCATCCCCACGCGGAGTTTCTCCGGGGCTGTGCCCGCGACGCGCTCACGCGGCTGGTGCTGCCGAGCCTGGAGCGGGAGATCCGCCGCGAGATGACCGACGGCTGCGAGTCCCACGCCGTCGAGGTCTTCGCCCGCAATCTCCGCAACCTGCTGCTCCAGCCACCGGTCCGCGGCCGCCGGGTGTTGGCGCTCGACCCGGGCTTCAAGAGTGGCTGCAAGGCGGTGGTGATCGACGAATGCGGCACGCCCCTGGCGCACGACGTGCTCCACGTGGTGGGCGGCCAGGAGAAACGCGAGGCGGCCGGCCGCCGGATCGTGGAGCTCGTCCAGGCCCATGCGTGCAACGTGATCGCGATCGGCAACGGGGCGGCGGCCCGCGAGACCGAGGCCCTCGTGGCGGAACTGGTGGCGGGCGAGCTCGCCCCGCTCGACGTCGGCTACTCGATCGTCAATGAGGCCGGGGCGAGCGTCTACTCGACCAGCCCCTACGGCCGCGAGGAGTTGCCAGGCCACGAGGCGGCGATCCGCAGCGCCATCTCGATCGGCCGCCGGCTCCAGGATCCGCTGAGCGAGCTCGTCAAGATCGAGCCCGCCAACATCGGCGTCGGCCTCTACCAGCACGACGTCAAGGCCCGCCACCTCCGCGACTCGCTGGAATCGGTGGTCGAGAGCTGCGTCAACTACGTCGGCGTCGACGTCAACACGGCCAGCCCCGCGCTGCTCCGCCGGGTCTCGGGCCTCAATCAGACGACGGCCAAGAACCTGCACAAGTGGCGGACCACGCACGGCCGGTTCACGTCGCGGAAGCAGTTCCTCGAGGTGCCGGGCTTCGGCGAAGCGGCCTACGTGCAGGCGGTGGGGTTTCTCAAGATCACCGACGGCATCGACCCGCTCGACGCGACCTGGATTCATCCCGAGAGTTACGACGTCGCCACGAAGGTGCTCGAGCGGCTCGGGGGAAGCCCCGCCGACCTGGTCTCCCGACAGCAGGTCGAACCGCTCGCCGAGCGGACCGCTGCGGTCGACCTCGACGCCCTGGCGGGCGAACTGGGCGTGGGCCGGCTCCTCTTGGCCGACATCCTCGAGCAGCTGCAGCGGCCGGGCCGCGACCCGCGCGAGGATCTGCCCCTGCCGTTCTTCAAGAAGGGCGTGCTGAAGCTCGAGGATCTCGAGCTGGGCATGGAACTCCACGGCGCGGTGCTCAACGTGGTCGACTTCGGGGCCTTCGTCGACATCGGGCTGCATGACAGCGGCCTGGTGCACATCAGTCAGTTGTCCAGCCGGTATGTCCGCGATCCGCACGACGTGGTGAGCGTCGGCGAGATCGTGCGGGTCTGGGTGCTCGAGCTCGACAAGGCCCGGCGCCGCGTCGCCCTGACGATGATCTCGCCCGCCGAGCGGGCCAGGCAGCAGGCGGCCGCCGAGCAGCGGAAGCAGGGCCGCGGTCAGGGTGGTCCGGAGCGGGGCCCGCGGCAGGGGCGTGGCCAGGGGCAGGGCGGGCAGCGGCGCCGCACAGGTGGGCCGGCCCAGGATGGCGGTGGACAGCCCGCGGCGGCCGGGCCGGGCCAGGCAAGGCCTGCGGCTGCCAGGCCGGTAACGGCCGCGGGTGAGCCGCCTGCAGGT
>CAXNGP010000100.1:0-7061 GCA_964201845.1 Pirellulales bacterium | reverse complement strand
TGAACCCGCGGGAATGTCGCCGCATGAAATCGCCTCCCGTGACCACCCGAAACCCAGAGGCTACCGTAGCCATTCGCGGCCGCCAATCAGGGACCTGGCCGGACGCTCACAACCGCCGGCGGCTCGGCTGACCGTCACGACGGCGGGGCGGCTTGGCGGCCGGCGGGTCGCGTCGGGCCGCGGCGGGAGCGCCGGCGGCGTGATGGCCGAAGAAAAAGGCCTCGGCCGGCCAGAGGTCACCGCTGGGGGGCGGCAGGTCGGCCACCGGCAGCGGCTCCGGCGTGGGAGCGGGCTTGGGCTCGGGCTTGGGGCGGGGGGCAGGCTTTGGCTTCGGCTCGGGCTGCGGCAGCGCCGCGGGCTGGGGCAGCGCGACGGGCTCGCGCCGGCGGCCCCAGGTGATCGTGGGATCGCTCAGTGAGCGGACGTGCGCGCCGGCCTCGTGGAACATCGTCGCCACGTGCGCGTGGCAGGTGAAGACGAGCATCTGCCGGTCGGATCCCTGCTCGGCCAGAAACTCCACGATCGTCCGGGCCGCGGCCGTGGCGCGGGTGTCGTCGAAGTTGACGAGCGCGTCGTCCATCACGATCGGCAGCGTCACGTCGTGGCGGGCGAGGTCACGGACGAGCGCCAGGCGCAGCGCCAGGAAGACCTGCTCCCGCGTGCCTCGACTGAGCCGCTCCGGACGCCACAGCTGGCCGTCCCGCTCGTGGATCTCCAGCCGCGCCTCGTCGACGGCGGTGGTGATCGAGTGATAGCGGCCCTCGGTGAGCCGGGCGAGCCACCGCGAGGCCTCGCGCAAGACCGGCGGCTGGTGGTCGCGGGCCACCGCCGCCCTCGTTTCCTCCAGCACCAGCCGGGCCCGCTCGAGCACCCGGCGGCGTTCCTGCTGTTCGGCCACGAGCTGCTCTACCGCCGCCAGTTCCGCCTGGAGCGCCTCGTTGCCGCGGTCGGCCGCGGCGACGTCGAGCCGCTTGGCGGCGGCCGCCCGGCGATCGCGGGCCTCGGCGAGCGCGGCCCGATGACGGGCCGTGCGGTCGCACGCCTCGGCAAGCCGGCCCTCGAGCGGGATCGCTCCGGCTTCGGTCAGCCACTGATCGAGCTCCGGCGGCTCGGTCGTGCGGCGGCGGGCGTCGTGCCAATCGCGATCGGCGGCCTCGGCGTCGAGCCGCAGCTGCTCGTATTCGGGGCGGCGGTCGACCTTGGCCAGAAACGCGGCCTCGTCCGCCACGCTCCAGCGGGCGTAGAACTCCCGCACGGCCCGCTCGGCCACCTTCACCTGCCGCAGTGTCTGCCGATGCCGGCGGCGGGCGTTCTCCAGCCGGCGGGTGAGCGAGGCGCGGCGGCGGATGATGGCCCGGTCGGCGTCGAGCCGCTCCTTGAGCAGCCGCAGGTGCTCCAGCGGCGTCGACTCCGGCACCAGCTCGCACTCGACGAGCAGCTCGTCGATCCGACGGCCGGCTGCGGCCAGCTCCTCCCGCTTGTGGCGGGCCTCCTCGGAGAGCCGGCGCCGGTCGTCGTCGAGCGTGAGCAGCGTGTGGCGATGGGCCGCGATCTGCTGGACCTCGCGCGGCGAGAGGTTGGTGGGCAGCCCGCGCTGCTCGAGCGCCTTTCGCCAGCGGATGCGGGTGGCAGCCCGCTCCTCGGCGGCCTGCTTGACGGCAAGCTCCGCAGCGGCGACCCGGTCGGCCAGGAGGTGCACCGAGCCCTCGCGGCTGGCGAGCTCCTCGAGCCGGTCGAGCTCGGCCTGAGCCGCGGCCAGTCGCCGGTCGAGGCCGATCGCCGCCTCGGCACCGAGCCGGCCGTCGAGCAGGCCGCACTGGGCCGCGAGGTCGTCCCGCTGCTTCTTCACCATCTCGTGCTGCCGCCGCGCCGCCTCGAGGCGGGTGGAGGCGTTACGGTCGAGCGACCAGGTGGTCACCGAGGCCACGCCGGCGCCGAGCGCGCCGAGCGCCGCCATCGCGTAGGCGAGCGAGCCGGTCACTTCGCGGGGCAGGAGCGACCCCGAAAGCAGCATCCCCGTGCCGACCACGAACAGGCCGCCGAGCGCGACGAGGAGCGGGATCGGGATCAGCTGGGCATCGAGGCCTTCGGCGAGATCGCCCTGAAGCCGCTCGATGGTCCGGTCGAGCTCGGCGAGCTGGTCGCCCGCCGTCATCCGCTTGCGCAGCGAGGCCACCTTCTCGGCCGCCTGGTCGATCGCGGCCTGCACCGTGACGCCGCCGAGGCCCCGTTCGGCTCCGGAGACCGTGCCGCGGGTGGTGCCCAGCGACCGCTTGGCCTCCGTGAGTTCCTTCTTGGCGGCGGCGAGGTGGCGGGAGGCATGGCTGCAGGCGCGGGCCCGGCTGCGGAGCGGACTGAAGGAGAGTGCGAAGCCCTCCGGGAGCAGCACCTCCGGCAGCGTGTCGACGTCGACGTCGGCCGGCAGCGTCACCGGCACGAGCCGCGACAGCCCGGCGATGCCCACTTGTTCTCCGAAGCGTCGGGCGGCGAGCCGGGCGTGGCTCTCGGCCCGGGCCACGTCGGCGGCCAGCCGTTCCAGCCGCGGCTCCTCGTCGGCGAGCGCAGCGATCGCCGCCCGCTTCGACCAGACGATTGACTCCGGCGGCAGGTCGCGGAGCTGGCGGGCATACTTCGCCCGAAACTTCTTGCGGCCCTTGGCCAGCCGCTGGGCCTTGTGAAGCCTTCGTGCCGCGGCCCGCCAGGCGTCGCGGTCGGCATGCACCAGCGGAACGCTCTCGAGCGTCGCGAGCCGTTCGGCGGTGTGCTTCCAGGCGAGGTACAGCGGCTCGATCGTGATCACGCCGCGCACCACCCCCTCGGCCTTCTCGGCCCGCTCGATTCGGCCGAGCAGCGCGGCGACCTCGGCGTCGAGGTGGGCCAGTTCGCTCCACAGCCCCCCGGCCACGAGCGCCGGCGCGGCCGAGCCAGCGAGCCGCTCGAGCAGCGCGGCGCGGCGGCCCTTGAGGGCCGTCAGCGGCGAGACGTCGGGATCGGTGGAGTCGAGCCGCGCGAGCGCCGTCTTCAGGTGCGTGAGCACCCGGGCCACGTGCGAGCGGTCGAGGCCGCTGGCCAGTTCGTAGAGGCGGCTGCCGCAGCCCTCGGGCTCGAGCGTCCGCAGTTCGTGGAGTTCGTCGAGTCCGAAAGCCATCACGTTGGTGAAGGTGGTCTCGTCGATCCCGCCGACGACGTCCTGGAGGTAGTAGCGGTGCCGCGCGCCGGCCGAGTCGGCGTGCCGGGGGTCGACGTCGTCGATCGCGATCAGGTCGCCCTCGTCGCCACCGAGGCCGATCACGTCATCGGCATACGATTCCTGGGTCAGCCCGGCGATCTGCGGCCCCTCGTGCCGCCGCTCGATCGCCAGCAGCGTCCGCTCGGGCGGCACGCGGACGAGCAGCCGGCCGGCGCAGGCCACCCGGGGGTCGAGCACGCCGCGGCGGAAGCTCCCCTCGAAGCCAAAGAAGATCGCCCGCACGAACTCCAGCAGCGTCGTCTTGCCGGTCTCGTTGGTGCCGTGAAGCACCTGCACGCCGGGCCCCAGCCGGTCGACGACCACTCGGTCGAGGGCGCCGAACCTCTCCACTTCGATGCGTTCGATGAACATGCGGCACAGCCTCTGCGTGGCGCGAAACTCGGACTCGGATGAACGGGAACTCGGTTGGACTCGGCACGCACGGCCCGGCCGTGCGTCAGGTGGACTCGATCAGCTCCAAGGCGACCCAGCCGGCCTGGCGGGCCGCCGTGGTCGGCAGGGAATCCGCTCTGGCCGGCGAATCCGCTCTGGCCGGCGAATCCGCTCTGGCCGGCGAGCCGCCGGGGGCATGCTCGATCGCCTCAACGATGTCGGCCAGCGCCGAGGTGAACGACGTGGTCGTGCCCGGCTTGCCGCCGGAGCGGGCGTGGCCCAGCGGGGCCAGCGATTCCGCCGGGTCGGCCACGAGCTCCACCGGCCAGGCGCGAAAGGCCTTGGGGTCGAACAGCTCGCGGAGCCGCGTCAGCGTCTCGGCGGCGATCTCGGCCACGCGAACGCGGCGGCCCACGCTCGTGCCGCACTGCACGACGCACCGCACGAGTTCCAGGGGAGCCTGTTCGCCTGGGGCGACCTGCTCGATCGCCGACCACAGCGCGGTGGCGAGTTCCTCATCGGCGCCGGCTACCGATTCGACCGTGACCGTCCGCCAGCCGACCCTTTGCGTCGGCACGTCACGCCAACTGCCGCGCCAGTCGGCCTGGGTCGCGAACTCGACGGTGTCGCCGACGGCCTGGCGGTCGAGGAGCGTGAGCGTGCAGCAGGCCCCCTCGGCCCGCTCGAGCGCCGACCGGGGCTGCAGCGGGGGAAGATGGTGAATGCCGACGGGCAGCGCGGGGCGGCGGCGCGAGGCCCAGATCCAGAACCCGCCCGGCTGCGTCCAGGCGGGCGAGGCGGCGGCCGCGGCCAGGAAGGCGGCGGCCGCGTCATGCTCCCCTGGCCAGGCGCTGTCGTCGGAGGCCGCCGCCGTGGGGGCGGCCGAGTCCCAGCCGATGATGATCCGGCGCCAGGCGGTCGCGCGAATCGTCTCGTCGGCCACGGACGTCGGCACGTGGGCGGCCGTGGCGGCCGCGACGAACTCCACGGCGATGCCGTGGACGTCGAGTTCGAGCGGCGCGTGCGGTGTCGCGAAGAACAGCCCCTGCGGCTCGCCCAGCATCCGGGCGATTTCATGGCAGGCGGGCGCGTCGTCGGCCAGGTGGACCGTGCGGCAGCCGAGCCCGGCTAGTTCGATCACCGCGGCGCGGATGGCGGCGGCCTGGCCAGGACTGGCCCGCCGGGGGTCGAGCCAGCGGCCGCAGATCACCAGTGCCGAGGCCTCGGCCCGTTTCGCCACGGCGACCGCCTCGGCGAAGGCATCGGCCGCAGCCTTGCCGACGGCGGCGACGACGGCGGGATGGGACGCCTCCGGCACGGCCAGGGGGCGGTCGATCGCGGGGTCGAAGGCAAAGACGATGTCGGCCACGTGGGCACCCTCCGTGGTGAGCTCTCCGGCGGCAACCCGGGGAAACTGGGGGCACTGTAGCGTCTCCCGGCCGGCCGCCGCCACGCCAAAAAACGGTCGGCGTCTCAGGCCGAGAGCGGGGGAGGGGCGGTAGCAAGCCCGCGGACGAGCTCGTCGGCCCAGGCGGTTTCGCCGGCCGGCCCCTGCGCCGCGAGCACCCGGCTCCGGAGCAAGACGCCCTTCTCGATCGCGGCGGTGAACAGCCAGCAGGTGACGCGGATGCGGCCGGCATCGCTCGCCACGAGAATCCGCCGCACGTCGGCCGGGTGGACCGCGACGAGCACGGCCTCGGCGTCGCGCTGCACGAGCAGGCAGGTGGCCTCGGCCGGGCAGCCGCCCGCCCCGAGCGGCTGCCAGCGGACGCCGGTCTCGGTGCCCCGGCCCCAGGCGATGCGTCCGGCGGCGAGATCGCAGGTGACCGCGAGGGAGGAGTCGCTTTCGACCAGCGATGTCTGGGCCGACACGACGAGTTCCCAGCCGCGCGCGACCGGGAGCGACCGCCACATGGCCGTGGCCCGCAGCCGCCGCGGATCGGAGGGCTCGTACACGCCCACCACGTCGTCGCCTCGGGCCCAGTGGTCGACGAGCCGCGTTGCGTCAGCCGGTGAGCGGAGGTCGAGGCCCAACACGCGATCACCGTCGGTCAGCGCGAGGCCCGCGGCCGGCGTGGCGAGCTCGAGGCGGCCGCGGCCGTCGCTGGCCGAGAGGCCCGCGAGCGTCCAGGCGGCGGTCGAGGGTGAGGTCATGGGCATGATCCTGCTGGTCGTCGTCGCGGCGGGTTCCCGGCCACGGTCACCCTCGCATACCATACTCGATCGTTGCGGCGCGACCGGTCGGTCGAGCGGTGACGCCACCCGGTGAGCCGTGACCCGCCCGTGGCACCGATCCCCGCTCGACCGAGGACTCCACGCATGCCCACCCCTGACCCCCTGGCCGTCTGCGAGGCTGCGGCCCGGGCCGGTGGCGCCGTGCTCCTCGATTGGGTCGGGAGATTCCGTGCGACGGCGAAGGGGCCGCGGGACCTGGTCACGGAGGCCGACTTCGCCTCGCAGCGCGAAATCCGTCGGATCATCGCTGCGGCGTTCCCCGACCATGGCTTCGTGGGCGAGGAGGCCGACGCCGGCGTGTCCCAGCCGCCGCCGGGGGCAGCCGGCCATTCGGGCTCCGGCACGCGTTGGATCGTCGATCCACTCGATGGCACGACGAACTACGTCCATGGTTTCCCTGCCTGGTGTGTCTCGATCGCGCTGGCGCGAGGCGACGACATCCTGGCCGCGACGATCTTCGATCCGGTGCGGGGCGAGTGCTTCACGGCGCGGGCCGGGGGCGGCGCCTCGCTCGACGGTGAGCCGATCCGGACGGCCGACGTTCGCGAGCCGGGCGAGGCACTGGCCGCTCTCAGTTTCCCGCCCCAGGTGGCCGCCGATGCTCCCGCGGTGGCCGACTTCATCCGGATCCTGCCCCACGTCCATTCGGTGCGTCGGACCGGCTCCACGGCGCTCAACCTCGCCTGGCTCGCGTGCGGCCGCCTCCACACCTTCTGGGCGCGACGGATCGCCTGTTGGGACGCCGCGGCCGGGTTCTTGATCGTGCGCGAGGCGGGCGGCGCGGTGGGCGGGTTCACGTCGGCGGCCGTGCCTCTCGACGATCCGGCCTTCATCGCCGCGAGCACGCCGGATCTGCTCGCTGCCACCCGGCAGATCCTGGCCGGCTGACGCGTCCGAGATCGATTCTGCCGGTTGTGCCGATTGGGCGATCTGGGGCCTGTGAACCTTCTGCGCAGGATTGCGGGGTAGGCTATGGAGAGCCGTTTTCTGCGGCCCCCACGATGCCACCTCGCTTGTCCGTCGCCCGTCGCTTCCTGATCTGGTCGGTCATGCTCGTGACCGGCGCGGCGGCGGTCTGCACGGTCGATGCTCCGGCCCAGGAGCCGGCGGCCCCGCCCGGCGAGCGAGCGCCGCCCGCCGCCGTCGGCGAGCAGGCCCCCGCCATCCGGGAGCAGGCCCCCGAGATCTATTATTTGAAGGACGA
>CAXNGP010000099.1:0-7155 GCA_964201845.1 Pirellulales bacterium | reverse complement strand
CGCTCGCCGATCGTGCGCTCGGCACGAGCGGCTCCGGCACGCAGTTTTTCGTCGAACGGGGTCGGCGGCTCGGCCACATTCTCGACCCGCGGACGGGCCGGCCGGCCGAGGGCGTGATCTCCGCGACGGTGCTCGCGGAGACGGCGGCGGAGGCCGACGCGCTGGCCACGGCGCTGTACGTGCTCGGGGAGGCGGGGCTTGAGCGAATCGCCCCGGCCGGTGGCTCGAGGTCCGCCGTGTTGGTGGTGGCCGCCGCGCCGGGCGGGCTCCGGGTCGTGGTGGCCAACCTGGGGGCGGACGCGCTGGCCATCGCACCCGAGCCGGGGCTTGCCGTCGACTGGAAATCGGCGGCGACCGGCGGCGAACCGGCCGCGTGAACCTCGTTGGGCCGGCGGGCCGAATCCCTGCGGACACCGGTCGGGAACGGGGTACACTCTGAGCGAGTTTGGTTTCGGTTTTTCGCCACGCGATCTCGGCCTGCCGGCCGACCCCACGCACGACGTCATGCTCGACTGGTTTCAAGCCTCCTACCTGGGCATCGTCGTCTTCCTCACGCTCACCGGGTTGGGGCTCCCGATCCCGGAGGAGGTGCCGATCGTGGCGGCCGGCGTGGCGAGCCGGGCCGGGGGCCTGGACTGGTACAAGGCCCTCCCGGCCTGCCTCGTCGGCGCGCTGCTCGGCGACAGCCTGATGTATGGGATCGGCCGGTTCTTCGGGGCCCGGGTGCTCCGCGAGCATCCCTGGTGGTCGGGCTTCCTCACGCCCGAGCGGGAGAAGACGATCGAGGACCTCATCAACCGCCACGGCATCAAGGCCTTCTTCGTGGCCCGGTTCCTGGTCGGTCTGCGAAGCCCCTTCTACCTGACGGCCGGCATCCTCCGGGTGAAGTACCGGTGGTTCCTGTTCGCCGACTTCCTCTGCGCGTCGGTCGTGATCGGTGGGTTCTTCGGCCTGGCCTACCTGTTCGGCGACCGGATCACCGGCCTGATCCAGTCGCTGGAGCGTGGTTTCACGCTGGCGGCCGTCACCGTGACGCTGGTGGCCCTGGCCGTGGTGGCGTTCTTCTCGTTCCGCCGCCGCCGGATCCAAATGCTCGACCGCGACCCCGAGGCGCTGTTCGAGAATCGCGAGATCCTGTTCGGGCCGGCCGCCGATCGGATCGCCGAGGCTGTGCGGCTGGGGGAGGTCGAAGGCAAAGCGACCGACAAGACGGGGAGCAAGCCGACCGGATCCCAGGCGGGCGGGGCGCGGGACTGACGGCCGCCGCGGTCAGTCGTCAGGGCCAACCCGTCGGTTTATGCCGGTCATTCCGGTCGTGCGGTCCCGACCCTGCGGGCTGGGCAGGATGTCGCCCGGCGACGACGCGCCGTCGCCCGGCTGCGACCTAGAAGATCTGGAGAGGGCTCGTGCGGGCCCGTCGACCACTCCAGGGACCGGCCATGCCTCGCCCTTCGGATCCTGCCGTCATCGAGCCGGGCCGCATTCTCGTGGTCGATGACGACCGGCGGATGGCCTCGCGCCGGGCCGAGTGGCTCTGCGGGCTTGGCTGGCATGCATCCGCGGCGGGATCGGCTGCGGAAGTGTCACGGGTACCGGGGTGGGAGCGGGCGTCCAGCTGTCTCGTCGACTCGCTTCTGCCGGACGAGGGCGGCCGACGTGTGGCCGAGACGATCCGGACGCACGCTCGCTCGGCAGGCATCGTCGCACTGATCCCTCCCGGCGCCACGCCCCCGGCTTGGGCTGACGCGGCGGTCGCCGCGCCCGGCCGCGACGACGAGATTCTCACGGCCCTCGCCACGGCGCGGGCGATGGCCGCGACGCGGTGCTCCGCACCGCCGAGCCCGCTCCTCCGGGACGGCGGTCTGGTCGGTGGCCACCCAGCCTTCGAGGTCGTCCTCGAACTGGCCGACCGCGTCGCCCGCATGCCGGCCACCGTGCTCGTCACGGGTGAGAGCGGAACGGGCAAGTCGCTCCTGGCCCGGCGGATCCATGCCGCCAGCGGCCGGCGTGGCCGATTCGTCGAGGTGGCCTGCGGCAGCCTCGCCGAGCCACTGCTCGAGAGCGAACTGTTCGGCCACGTCGCCGGCGCGTTCACCGGCGCCACCATGGACCGGCCGGGCAAGTTTCAGCTCGCCGACGGCGGCACGATTTTCCTCGACGAGATCGCCACGGCGTCGCCGGCGCTCCAGGTCAAGCTGCTCCGCGTGCTCCAGGAACTGGAGTTCGAGCCGGTGGGCGGAGGCGAGACGCAGGCGGTCGACGTGCGCGTGATCCTGGCCACCAATGAGGATCTGCCCGCGCTCGTCGCCCAGGGGCGGTTTCGCGCCGACCTCTTTTGGCGCGTCAACGTCGTCACCCTCGAACTGCCCCCCTTGCGGGAGCGGGCCGCCGACATTCTGCCGCTGGCGGAGCACTTCCTGCGGGCGGCGGCATCCAAGGCCGGTCGCGTCGTGACCGGCTTCGCGCCGGCGGCCCGCGCGGCCCTCGAGCGGCACCCCTGGCCGGGCAACGTCCGCGAACTCGAACACGCGATCGCCAGGGCGGTGTTCCTGGGGCGGGGCAGTCTCGTCGAGGCGGCCGACCTCCCGGCGGCCGTGCTGGCGGCGGATCAGGCGTCCGGGCAGGGGGGGCCGCTCAAGGCGGCACTCGCGGTGCCCGAGCGGGAGTTGATCCTCGCGGCACTCGAGCGGTCGGGCTGGCGCCGGGACGTGGCCGCCCGCTCGCTCGGCATCAACCGCACCACCCTCTACAAGAAGCTCAAGCGGCTCGGTCTCGACGTGGCCGACCTGCAGCCGGCCGACGCGAGCCGCTGAGCCACGCGCGGGAACCGCCCCGCCGCCGCAGCTTGCGGCAAGCGGGCGGAAAGCGAGCGGTAAGCGAGCGTGAAGGGCCTTTCCGCCGACCTCCGGTTCCGCCTTGCCCCGTGGCGGCGGGTGGTGTTGAATCCGGGCGTCCCCAAACCTCGGACCAGACCCCGGAGTTCCGCGATGAAGTACGGCCTGAATCTCCTCCTCTGGACCGATCGCATGCACGAAGGCCTCGTGCCGGTGCTGGGACGGGTCAAGGCGCTCGGGTACGACGGGGTCGAGATTCCGATCTTCGAGCTCAACGAACCGCTCCACGCGCAGTGGGGCCGCCGGCTCGACGACCTCGGCCTGGAGCGGACGGCTGTGACGGTCCGCAATGCCGGCGACAACCCAATCAGCCCCTCGGCGACGGTACGGGCTGCGGCGGTGGACGCGATGCGCAAGACGATCGACTGCTGCCGGGCCGCCGGGATCAAGATCCTCTGCGGGCCCACCCACTCGGCGATCGGCGAATTCACCGGCACCGGCCCCACCGAGGACGAGTTCAAGTGGGGCGTGGAGACGATGCGAAAGGTGGCCGAGCACGCCGCCGCGGCGGGCGTCACGATCGCCACCGAGTACCTCAACCGGTTCGAGAACTACTTCCTCACGAGCGTGGCCCAGACGGTCGCCTTCGTGAAGGCGGTCGATCATCCGCATGTGCGGATGATGTACGACACCTTCCACGCCAACATCGAGGAAAAGTCGATCCCCGAGGCGATCCGCGCGGCCGCCCCCTGGACCGTGCTGGTGCACATCTCCGAGAACGACCGCAGCATTCCCGGCACGGGCCACGTGCACTGGGGCGAGACCTTCGATACGCTCCAGGAAGTGGGCTACGACGGCTGGATGGTGGTGGAGGCCTTCGGCTTGGCGCTACCCAACATCGTGGCGGCGACGAAGATTTGGCGGAAGATGTTTCCGTCGGAGGATCAGCTCGCGGCCGACTCGCTGGCGTTCATGAAGCGCGAGGTCGCGAGCCGGCGCGGCTGACGCCCGGACGCGGTGCAGGGAGGCAACCCGTGGCCGACAAGCAGGCTTCCCGCGATCAGAAGGCTGCGCGGAAGCGGCGCGAGCCGAAGCCGGTGGACCGTCCGGCCGAGGCCGGCTTCAGCGCGGCTCCCGATGACGGCGGGCTCTCGATCGACCGGCTCGCCCAGGCCTTCGCGGCGATGATGGGCCAGGCGGACGCGCCCCAGCCGGCCTCGGACGCGGCGGTCGTCGAGGTCGACGCCTCGCCCGACCTCGACGACGCGGTGGATGACCAGTGCCGCGTCAGCCCGCTTTCGATCCTCGAGTCGCTCTTGTTCGTGGGCCTCCCCGGCGGGAAGCCGCTCACGAGCACGGTGGTGGCGGGGCTGATGCGGGGGGTGCGGTCGCAGGAGGTCGACGAGCTCGCCGCCGAGCTCGAGCGCCGTTACCGCGCCGACAACTGCCCCTACGAGGTGGCCTCGCGGGACGACGGCTGGGTGCTGAGATTGCGGCCGGAGTTCACCGGCTTCGGCACGCTCGTCGAGCGGAAGGCGAGGCAGGTGCGGCTCGATGCGGAATCGCTCGACGTGCTGGCGCTCGTGGCCTGGCATCAGCCGGTGCCGCGGGACCGGCTCGTCGAACTCGGCTGCGACGCCCGTCCGGCCACGCTGCGGGCGCTGGTGCGCCGGGGGTTGCTCGCGCTGGAGCCGGCCGGCGAAGCCGAGGGCGGTCCCACGTATGCCACTACACCGAAGTTTCTCGAGGTCTTTCGGCTCGCGAGCCTGGCCGACCTCCCGCCGCCCAACGAGCCACCGGGGTGAGGAAGGGCTTGCGAACCGTTCCTAGCCGGACGTCCTTACCGCGGCCAACGCTTCGTCGGCCGTCGTGATCACGCCGTCGAGCTGGAGTTGCCTGGCTTTCGCGAGCGCCGCGCCGATGCTCCGGCCCGCCGGGACGCCCGCCGCCAGGAGGTCGTCGCCGCTGAGGAGCGGCAGGGGATCGATTTCCGACCGTGGCCGGGCGACCTGTGCGGTCAGCCATGCCGCGGCGGTGGCGTCGCCCAGACCGTGGGATGCGCGGGCCCGGAGCAGGTCGGCGAGCTGGGGCGCCCGCGGGTCGGCGACCCAAGGCTGCATGGTCGACCATGGGCGGCTCGCGAGATCCGTGCCCTGGCCCACCTCCGCCAGTGCGGCGTGCAGCCAGGAGATCGTCTTCGATTCGTGGTTCGAGAGCCGTAAGCGGCCGGCGATGTGGGTGGCCGCAGGGGCGGCGAGGTCGGCTGCCAGCACCGCGAGCGCCTGCGGCAGGACGGGTTCATCCAGCGCGCCGATGACGGCCGCCCTGCTCGCCCAGGTGTCGTGACACGAGCCCCGCGCCGGCGCCAGCTCAGGCAGCACTTCCCGGGCCAGTCCGGTCTCGGCCAGCAGGATGATCGCCCGCTCGCGGCCGGTCCGCTCGACCATCGCCCGCAACTCGGCCGCGATCCGTTCGGGACTCACGGCGGCCACGAGGTGGGCCATTCGCTCGATCGCCGCCCGCGTCTCCCCGTCGAACACGAAGCCGAAAAAGGCCGTGAATCGGACGGCGCGCAGCATCCGCAGGTGGTCCTCGCCGAACCGTAGCGCGGGCACCCCGATCGCCCGAACCACGCCCGCCGCGAGGTCGGCGCGGCCGCCCACGAAGTCGTGGACCTCGCCGGTGAGGGGGTCGAGAAAAAGACCGTTGATCGTGAAGTCGCGACGCTGCGCGTCTTCGCGGGCGGAGCAGAAGGTGACTCCGGCCGGGTGCCGCCCATCGGTGTAGGCGGCGTCGGTGCGGAAGGTTGCCACCTCGACCTGCCCGGCCCCCTTGGGTCCCAGGACCGTGATCACGCCGAAGGCGGCCCCAATCGCCAGCGTCCGCCTGCGTCCGAACACGTGCCTCACAGTCTCGGGCGTGGCGGCGGTGGCGACGTCGTAATCCGCGGGATTTCGGCCCAACAGTTCGTCCCGCACGCAGCCACCGGCCCAGTAGGTCTCATGTCCCGAATCCCTCAGTCGGGTGACGACGGCGGCCGCAAACTCACGCGAGGCCTCAGGGTCGACCGGTGGTGCAGGCATGGAGGGGGTGACAGGTTGACGAGGCAACGGAAAACGGTCTATGATTCAGCGTTCGGGGGAGTCTAGTTCAGGCACATTTTCATTCAGTCCGCCTGGCCTGGAATCTTCCTTTTTTCCTCGAACGCAACCGGGTCCAGACGCTCATTTGGCCTGGTTTGCGCGATTGCGGTTCGGTTCATCGTTTTATTCTTTTTTTCCATCGACAGTCCGCAAGGACGGAGGCTTTCCATGTCCACGTTCCATCACAACTCGAAGCGACGGGGCTTTACTCTCGTCGAGCTCTTGGTGGTGATCGCGATCATCGCCACGCTGATCGGTCTGCTTCTTCCCGCCGTGCAGAGTGCCCGCGAGGCGGCCCGGCGCACTGGGTGCAGTTTCAATATCCGCGGCCTGGCGCAGGCCATCATGGTCTACGAGTCGACGAAGCGGCGACTGCCGGCGGCCACGGATCGCAACGAGAGCCAAAGCCGCGCGGGCCAGTGGTCTGCCGCGGCTACCGCCTCGGGTTACAGTTGGATCTTCCACATTCTTTCCTATATGGAAGAGGGTGCGTTTTACAACAACGTGTCCAGCAACACGAACAAGTTTCAGTTCGGTCCGTTCAGCACGGGTACCTCGGCCGCGGCTGGTGGCGCTTGGAGTGGCCAAAACTGGCAAGGCAGCCATGCTGCGGCGATCGTGATTTCGCAACTCATCTGCCCAACTTCGGGCGGCGGGAGCACCGTGGAAACGACCACGACTGGGCCGACGAGCGGCCTGTCGTATGCCTCGGAGTATGCGACGTTTCAGTCGTCGATCAGTAATGCCCAGTTGGCGGTTACGAACTACAAGGGCATGTCCGGGACCCACATGGTGTCGGGCATGCCGCAGGCGAACGGAGCCATCCAGTTCGCACCGGATCAGTCGGTCTCCTCGGCCCTCACGTCGACGCCCTGGTTCGCCACCCGCGCCGGTATCGCCCCCAGCGGCGTCTCGGACGGGATGTCGAAGACCGTTCACGTCGTGGAGTCGAAGGAGCGAGGCTACTCGTCGTGGATCGATGGGACGTCGGCATGGGTCGTGGCCTACGATCCGAATCAAGGCACGCCATTCAACGTCAACGGCAACTGGAGCACGGCCAGTACAGGCACGCCCCTGGTGACGCGGTGCGCCCTGTCCGTTCAGCCTGCACTCTCGCCGCTGGTGCGGTATCTGCCGGGCGCGCAGTTTGGCAGCAGGATGGCGATCGGCATGGCTTT
>CAXNGP010000098.1:0-7190 GCA_964201845.1 Pirellulales bacterium | reverse complement strand
GCCGCGCTGCGTGACGGTTCGCTGCTCGTGCTGGAGCAGGCCGATGGTGGTCTCGTGCGGCTTTATCGGGCCGATCCCCAGGGGGCGACCGACACGCTCCCCCGCACCCGCGCGAGTCGCGGCGAACCGCTCGAAACGATCGGCGATCTCGCAACTGCGGGCATCGAACCCCTGCGGAAGTCGCTCGTGGCTGACCTGGGGCCGCTCGTCCCACGCCTGCGTGAGGACGTGTTTGGCTCGGCCGCCGAGGCCGGCTCGAAGCTCAAGCTCGAAGGCCTCGCCCTGCTCGACGATCACCGCGTGCTGCTGATCAACGACGATGACTTCGGCGTCCACACGCGGTCGGCCGCCGTCAAGCCGCGTTCTTGCCTGTGGGTCGTGCGCCTGCCGGCCCCGCTCCCCGCTCACGAATCCCTCACCACGCGTCGCTAGACCACCTTCCGAACCGTTTCACTCCCCGGAGTTCCCGTCATGCTTGCTTCCCTCCGCGCCTCCCGGCTCGTGCTCGGGCTCGCACTCCTTGCCTGGACCGGCTCGGTACAGGCCAATGGCATCACCGTGCGGATCACGGAGGCGATGAGCTCGAGCGGCACGGGCGGAACCCCCGACTGGTTCGAGCTCACGAATTACGGCACCGCGGCCGTGGACATGACGAACTGGAAGATGGACGACAACTCATTCTCATTCGCGGCGGGGGCGACGTTGATTCCCTACACGATGGGCGTCGACCCGGCCTGGACGCTGCTCCAGCCGGGCGAGTCGGCCGTGTTCGTGGAGACGGCCACGCCAGCCACGGGAATGCCGGCCTTCCAGACCTTCTGGAATCTCGGCCCCGACCAGGCCAACGTGCGAAACCCGAAGCTCGGCAGTTACTCCGGGAGCGGCACGAGCCTGGGTTCCGGCGGCGACGCCGTGGTCGTGTACGACTCGAGTGGTGCCGAGGTGACGCGGGTTGTTTTCGGGGCGCCGCAGTCGGCGGGCTCCACCTTCTATTGGTCGTATGACGCGGCCGGCATGCTGGCGACGGCGACTGGTGGCCAGGGGAGCCAGCCCGGCGTAGCCTTCGCCTACTCCACCTCGGGCACGCCGACCAACATCGGCTCGCCGGGCATCGCCGCCGTGGCCATGCCGACGAGCACCTATTATTGGACGGCCAACGGCACCACCCTCGGTGGAAGCGGCACCTGGAACGCGGCCAACGCCACCTGGTCGTCCTCCGCATCGCCCGTGAGCCCGCGGATTTGGGGCGACGGCGCGACGGCCGTCTTCCAGGGCACCGGCGGCACGGTGACGGTGGGCGGGGCGGTGGCCCCGCTGGGCCTGACGTTCGCCAGCGGCGGCTATACGCTCGCCGCAGGTGCCGGATCGGTCTCGACGGCGACCGTGCAGGTGAACACCGGCCTCACGGCCACGATCGGGGCCCGGCTCACGGGGTCGGGCGGTCTGACGCTCCTCGGAGGCGGCACGCTCCTCATGTCGGGAACGACCAACGACTATTCCGGCATCACGAGCGTGGCCGATGGCACCTTCCGCGCCGGCGCCAATGAGGTGATCCCCGACGGGTCGCGGCTGAGCGTCTCGCGGTTCATGACGGCCGATCTGTCTGGCTACTCCGAGACGGTCAACGGCCTCTCCGGCCTGGGCACCGTCCGCCTCGGCAACGCGCTGACGGTCAACGTCACCGGCAGCACCGACATCGTGCTCGACGGCTTCCTCCGCGGCACGGGCGACCTGATCGTGAACTCGACCGGCACCGGCGCCCAACGGCTCGACGCCTCGACGCAGACGCTCACCGATGGGGCCGTGAAGGACTACAGCGGGAAGACGATCGTGCAGCGGGGCACGCTCAAGATCCACTACGACGGCATCCCCTCACAGACCAGCGGGCTCGACGTGGAGTCGGCCGGCATCCTCCGCCTCGAGACCAGCGGGCAGTCCTACGGCATCGGGCCGGTTGGCGCCCCGGTGACGGTCAACGTCAAGGGAGGGACGCTCGGCCAGGGGATCGGCGACGACGTGACGCTCGTCAATCCGGTCAACGTGACCGCCGACAGCACGTTCTCGATCCTGAACACGGCCACGCCCGAGCCGGCCACTCCCACCACCGAGCAGATGATCCTCTCCGGCCCGCTCACGGGCACGGCCGGCCGCACGATCACGGTGGCCGCCAGCAACACCACCCCCGGCGCCGACAAGGGCCGCGTGGCGTTCGCGAGCCCCTCGGGGAACACCTTTGTCGGCACGGTCCGCCCGCAGGTGAATGCCGTGGCTCGGTTCACCGGGAACTACCCTGGCGTGAGCGTGGCCCTCGACCAAGGCAAGCTCGACGGGTCCGGGACGCTCGGGGCCGTCAGCGGCACGGGCACCATCTCCCCCGAAGGCGATCTCGGCCCCGGCATCCTCACGGCCACGGGCATCACGACGGCGGCCACGACGGCGTTCGAGTTCGACTTCAACACGAAGAACGCATCGCCGGTCTGGTTCTCACCGACCGCCAGCGAGAACGACGTCTTGCGGCTCACTGGCTCCACGCCGCTGCCGACCCCGTTGGCCTCCGGCAACGCGGTGCGGCTATTCCTCAACGTCGCGTCGCTCGCCCAGGCCGACACCTTCACCGGCGGCTTCTTCACCACCGCCGACTCGACGGCTGCGATTGCGGGTGCGTCGTATTCGACCTACGTCTACGGCGACGGGCTGGGCACCGACTACAGCCACAACGACGTCTCCTGGTACACGCTGGCGAGTTGGAACACCAAGCAGAGCAGCACGCTCTCGGCGAGCATCTCGATGGTGCCCACCTCGGCGGCCTTCGACGGCAGCACGCCGACGTCGGGCTACGTGATGCAGGCCAACTATGGAACCTCCTCGACCATCACGATCAATGTTCCGAGCGGCTCGCAGACGCAGGCCCAGGCCGGTCAGGCGCAGATCATGGTGGCCGACTCGGTCACGAAGACGGGCACCGGCACGCTGGTGATGGACGCGGCGAACTCCTACACGGGCCCGACCACGGTGTCGGCGGGGACGCTCCAGGTGGCCAACGCCGGGGCCGTGGCGTCGAGCCCGGTGACGGTGGCGAGCGGCGCGACGCTCGCGGTCGCGAGCGGCACGACGATGAAGACGCCGAGCGTGACGGTGAACGGCGGCACGGTTTCGGCGGGCACGCTGGCGGTGAACGCCGCGACTGGCGTGGCGGCGCTGACGATCAACTCGGGCACGATCGCGAGCACGACGGCGGTGGTGGTTGGCCCCGGGGGACTGGTGGACCTGCCGGACGCGGCGCGGGTGACGGTGGGCGTGGCGAGCCTGGCGGTGGACCAGACGACGGGCGGCGGCAAGATCGACCTGGGCTCGGGGCAGGTGAGCGTGGCGACGGGCGGGATCACGGCCGCCGACCTGCGGGCCGACATCATCGCTGGCCGCAGTGGCGGTTCGTGGACCGGCGCGGCGGGGATCACGTCATCGGCGGCGGCGTCCGCGTCGGGGACGCGGGCGGTGGGCTACACGGTGGTGGGTGACGGGTCGGCGAAGGTGTCGTTCGCGGCGTTCGGCGACTCGAACCTTGACGGCCGCGTGAACTTCTCGGACATCCAGGCGATTATCAACGGCGGACGGTACGGCCAGTCGGGCACGACGGGCGTGTGGGGCAACGGTGACTTCAACTACGACGGGCTGGTGAACTTCACGGACATCCAGCTGTTGTTGAACGCCGGGGCGTATGGGCAGGCGTCGTATTTCCCGTCGGCTCCGGCGGGGCAGTCGTCGGGCGGCCTGGGGGCTCCGGTGGCGGTTCCGGAGCCGGGCACGACCGTGCTGCTGGTCGTCGCGGCCGCCGCGGCGGGCTTCGCGATCCGGCGGCGGATGCGGTAACCCGCTTCCCCCGATCCCGGTTAACGAGACTCGCCTGCCACCACAAACGATGATGGCCGTCATCCGGTTCTCCGGACGACGGCCAACAGTCGCTGTTCCTTGTCTCGGCCCTCGGGTCGGCGGCTCAGCCGCCGACTCCGTCGTCAGCCCTGCCGCTTTCGCAGCCGCCAGACGCCGAGGCCGGCCAGGCCGGCCCCGGCCATCGCGAGCGTCGCGGGTTCGGGCACGGCCGTGATCACGTTGCCAGATGCAGCCGCGATCCCGGTTCCGTTCAGCGTGCCGTAGGAAAACTTCCCAGACTCGAGCGAATCAGTGACGAATCGTGAGTTGAGATTCGTCTGCGACATGGCCGTGGATGCCACGTTGCCCAGTTCCCAGTAGGAACCCACCGGCCCGATCGGGCTCGAGGACGAAAAGCCAGAGTAGGGATTCAGCGTGAACAGCGGCTGGGGGTCCAATTCGTCGGGGAACAGAACGGCCGCGATCTGCGAATACTGGCCGTTCGATCCGCTCGTCTGGATGTTACTCGTGCGAAAACTGGCACTGCGAGCGAACGAAATGCCGGAGCCGGGGTTTCCGGCCGACGAGTTCACCGTGGCCCCGTTGAGGTAGCCAAGATTATTGGGCGACGCCGGACCAACCGAGCCGTTTCCGATCGTCAGGACGTTGAACGTGCTGATCTGGAGCGGCAGAGACGTCGTGTTTTGCAGTTTGAGGTTGCCCGTGGCCGGGTCATACACGGCGGTCAGGGGCGTGGTCGACTGGGCCTCAACGCGGCTCGTGCAGGCAACGAGCAGGCCGAAGCCGGCAAAGGCAACCGCGGCGAAGCGGCGGAGAGCAGTGAGGTCAGGGAATCGGGTCATCATGACCTCTTCTAGAGGAGGAAACCGCGGGGTCGGAAGTTGCGAAGGACTCGGGCTGGAATAAGAGGGCCCGCGGGGAAGCGTGCGAACAGCGTGCCGTGGCGGTTGTGAGAATTCGATGAGCGGGCGTCGGTGGCGGCACGAGAAAACGGCTTTGAATCCATTGCTTTGAAGGGCGTTCCTCCGGGTGGGCCCGATGACCGCCGCCGAGGTTCACTGAAACCGTGCCATCAGCACGGTGAGCCGCTCACCAAGATGGTGAGGATGGAAAACCGACTCTCAACCGCCGAAGGGCGACGGCCCACGGCAGCGAAACCCCAATGACTTCCCCGCAGGAACCAATGATCCTCGCGGCCATGTGGTTGGCGACGGGAGCCGCGGCATGGGTCGCGGGGGTCACCTAGGAAGCAAGTCGCAAACGCCGTGCCAAATGCGAAACTCGCGAAGTGAGGAACTGACCAGTCCGGGGAATCGCTCACGAATGCCTAACCATAGTCGGCGACAACACCTCGGTCATCGGAGTCGCTGACAGCGCGCGTCGACCAGGTTCAGGCTGAATGGCTTGCCGCCGATGACCGGCCTCGCGGCCACCGGATCAGCCCGCCATCGTAAGGAGCCTTTCCGTGAGCAAGGTCGCGACGCGTCAGAGGATCCGGGGTGCGGCCGCCGCGTGCTGTCGTGGGGTGCTTGTGGCGGCTGTCCTCGCTGGCCCAGTTCGGGCGACTCCCTACTCCTACACGACATCTGGTGCGCTCTACACGCAGAACTTCGACACGCTGCCCAACTCCGGCACGTTCACGCTTTCCGGCAGCGGGCCGCTCGATGTGGATGCCGCGCCGATCGCGGCGGCCGGCACCGACGGCTGGCAGTTCTGGCGGTACGCGGGCACGGGAACTTCGGCGTTGTTCTCGCCGAACAATGGTTCCGGCAACAGTGGGTCGACGTACAGCTACGGCACCACGGGCTCGACGGATCGAGCGCTCGGCGTGCTCGCCAGCGGTTCGGGCGCGTACCGGATCGGTATGGTCTTGCAGAACAACACCGGCACCACGCTCACGAGTTTCACGCTCGGCTACCTGGGCGAGCAGTGGCGGTACGGCAACTCGACGGCCGAGAATCGGCTCACTTTCGATTACTCGATCGGCACCGGCACCGCGATCAACTCCTCGGGAACGTTCGTCCCCGTCAGCGGCCTCGACTTCGTGCGTCCGGTGGCGAGCGGCACGGCGGGCCCTCTCGACGGCAACCTCGCCGCGAACCAGCGGTCGGTCAGCGGCACGATCGGCGGTCTGGCGTGGGCGCCGGGGCAGTATCTCGTGCTCCGCTGGTCCGACGTGGACAACACGGGCTCCGACGACGGCTTGGCGATCGATAACCTCTCGTTCTCTGCTGCCGGCGCGGCGGCCGGCTCGAACCTTTATTGGTCCGGGGCGACGCCCTGGAGCGAGACCGCCCCAGGCGCCGGCGGATCGGGCACCTGGAGCGACGGAACCGGCGGCTGGGACTCCACCAAGACCGCGAACTTCGCCGGCCCGGGCGGCACGGTCACGATCGCCGGCACGGCCACGGCCGCCGCCGGGCTCACGTTTTCTGCCGCGGGCTACACGGTGACGGGCGGGACGCTGGCCCTGGCCGGGACCGACAGGCTGCTGACCGTGGACGACGGCCTTTCCGCCACGCTCGACTCGGTCGTGGCGGGCACCGACTGCCTCACGAAGGCCGGTCTCGGCACGCTCGTACTCGGCGGGGCCAACACGCTCACGGGCGGCCTGCGGATCGGGGCCGGCACGGTGTCGGTGGCCGCCGGCGATGCGCTCGGGGCAGCGTCCAACACGATCACCTTCACGGGCGGCCGCCTGCGTTCGACGGGTTCCGTGGACGTGGGCGGCCGGGCCCTCTCCGGGGCCGCGATCCTCGACATCGCCCCGGGCACCACGCTCACGACGTCGGCCACTGCCGCCCTTTCGGGGCTCACGCTCACCAACACCGGCACGCTCGCGCTCGCCGGCTTCGGCAACACGGTGGGCAGCATCTCCGCCACCGCGGGCTCGGGCACGGCCCGCGTCGAGGGCGGGCTCGACTTCGGCACGTCGGGCCGCACGGTGACCGTGGCGTCGGGAGGCACCCTCGAACTCGCCGGCAACCTCGTGGGCAGCGGCATCATCGACAAGGCGGGGGCCGGCACGCTCACCCTCTCCGGCGACAACTCCGGGCTGGCGCGGTTTCGGATGGGCGTGCAGGGGGCGACACCCGTCAGCGGCGGCACGCTCCGGGCGTCGTCGGCCACCGCGCTCGGCGTCGACCAGCTGTATTTCAACAACGGCACAATCGAGGCCACCACGCCCCTCTCGTTTGCCAACGGCCTGTCGATCGGTGGGCGGGCGAGCGGGCCGTCGCGGCTCACGGGCTCGGCCATGACCTTCGCGGGCAACATCGGCACCTTCGCGGCCAGTGGCG
>CAXNGP010000097.1:0-7199 GCA_964201845.1 Pirellulales bacterium | reverse complement strand
TCCGCCGACCGTACCTTCCCACATGCCCCCGAGTTCCATGAACGACCTCCGCTCCGACCGCTCCATGGCTGCATCAGCCGTTCTCTTGCGGGCCACCGTGCTCGCCGCCGCCGTCGTGGCCTCGGGCTCCGTCCCGGCCGCCGCCCAGGAGTGGGCCCGCAAGATGTTCACGGTCACGAGCCACAATTTCGGCACCGTGGCCAAGGGGTCGAAGACGGAATATCGCTTCGTGTTCCGCAACATCTACAACGAGGATCTCCACGTCGTCGGCGTCCGCACGAGTTGCGGCTGCACGTCGCCCACCGTCACGAAGCAGGATCTCAAGACCCACGAGACCGCCGAGGTGGTCGCGACCTTCAACACGCGGACCTTCCAGGGCCAGCACGGCGCTACCCTCACCGTCACCTTCGACAAGCCGTTCTACGCCGAGGTGCAACTGCGTGTCGCGGGCAACATCCGCGGCGACGTGACCTTCGATCCCCCCTTCGTCGATCTGGGTACGGTCGATCTCGGCAAGGGTTCGGAGCGGCAGGTGCGGGTCACGAGGCTCGGCTCCGTGCCGTGGGAGATCAAGGATGTCCGCAGTGCCAATCCCAACTTCGAGGTCTCGCTCTCGAAGCCGACCCGCGAGGGTGGCCGCACGATCTATGAGCTCACCACCCGGCTCAAGCCCGACACGCCGGCCGGCTACGTCAAGGGCCAGCTGATCCTGGTGACCAACGATCCGCGGGCCACCCAGATCCCGATGGATGTCGAGGGCCGCGTGGTGGCCGAGGTGACCGTCAGTCCGCAGCTGCTCGCACTCGGATCGGTGCCGGCCGGCGAGACGGTGACCAAGAACGTCGTCATCCGGGCCAATCGCGAGTTCAAGATCACCGGCGTGTTCTGCTCCGACGGCTGCCTCACCTGCGAACCGAAGACCACGGCGGCCCGGGTTCACATCCTCCCGGTCACGTTCCAGGCGGGCGAGACCGTGGGCAAGGTGGAGCGGGAGTTGCGGATCGCGACCGATCTGGGCGAGGGTGCCGTGCCGGTGGTGACCGTGCACGCCCAGGTCGAGGCCGGCGGAGACGACGGCGCCGCCGCCACGCCCGCGGCGGAGCAGGCCGCGAGCCTGCCGTAACGGCCACCGCCGCGAGTTGCCGGCGACGGCGTCAGCGGACTGCGAGCGGGCGATAGTCGCGTGGGGCGGGGCCCGAGTAGAGCGAGAGCGGCCGGATCAGCCGGTTGTCGCCCACCTGCTCGATGACGTGGGCTGTCCAGCCGCTCATCCGCGCCACCACGAAGATCGGCGTGAACACCTTCACGGGCAGGCCCAGCGCGTGGTACACGCGGGCCGCCGGCCAGTCGAGGTTCGGCTTGAGTTGCTTCCGCTCGAGCATCATGCCCTCGACCTCGGCCGCCAGGGCCTCGATCGGCTCGCCCGTCGTGCCGCGCACGAGCTCTCGGCACATCTGCCCCAGCAGCTTCGCCCGCACGTCGCCATCCTTGTAGACGCGGTGGCCGAAGCCCATCACGACGCGTTTGGCGGCAAACTGCTCCTCGACCCAGGGGCGGGCCCGGTCGGCCGAGCCGATGGCACCGAGCACTTCGAGCACCTTCTCGTTGGCCCCGCCGTGAAGCGGCCCCTTGAGCGCGCCGATCGCGGCGGTGACGGCCGAGTGCATGTCGGAGCCGGTCGAGGCGACCGTCCGGGCGACGAACGTCGAGGCGTTGAACTCGTGCTCCGCGTAGAGGACGAGTGTGGTGCCGAAGATCGCGGTCTCGGCGGCCGTGGGGGCATGGCCCGTGAGCCGCTCGAGCAGGGCCGGGCCCAGCGGGGCGTCGGGCCAGGCCGCCACGGGCCGGCCCGAGGTCATGTCGATCCAGGCGGCCAGAATCGCCGGCGTCTGGCCCAGCAGCCGCTCCGCCTGCGCGAGGAGCGCCTCGCGACCGCCCGGCGTGTCGTCCCGCTCGACGAGCCCGAGCGCGCTGACGCCCGTGCGGAGGGCGTCCATGGGCGAGGCCTCGGGCGTGGCCACCGCCAGCCGTTCGAGGGCGGCGAGCACCGGTCCGGGAATCGACCGGGCCGCCGTGGCCACCCGCTGCCGCAAGCCCGCGAGCTCCGCCGCCGTCGGCAGTTCGCCGCGGAGCAGCAGCCAGGCCACCTCCTCGAAATCACCCGCCCGCGCGAGCGGCTCGATGTCGTAGCCCCGGTAGCGGAGGGTGCCGGCAAGCGAGCAGATCGCCGTCTGGCCGGCCACGATCCCGGCGAGGCCCTTGGCAAATTCGGTGACGGCGGGTGCGGGGGCGGTCATGTGGTCTCCTGGCGGGCGGCGGCCGGGCCGGCACGGTGGCGGCCGGGATCGGCGGGGTCGTAACCGAGCATCTCGTACAGTTCCTCGCGCGACTGCATCAGGTCGAGCAGGCTCTCCTGGGTTCCCTCGTCGGCGAGCACGGCGAGCCCCGCCTCCATCGCCTTCATCGCCAGCCGCAGGAGCGTGACGGGATAGAGGACGGCACCGAAGCCGAGCTCGGCCAGGTCGGGAATCGAGACCAGGGGGCTCCGGCCAAACTCCGTCATGTTGGCGAGCAACAGCGGCCCGGCGCCGAAGTCGCTGCCCACCCGGCCGAACTCGTCCCGCGACGCGAGCGCCTCGGGGAAGAGCCAGTCGGCTCCGGCCGCGGCGTAGGCCTCGAGCCGAACGAGCAGGTCGTCGAAGCCGTTCACGCCCCGGGCGTCGCTCCGGCCGATGATCACGGTGGCCGGGTCGCGCCGGCCGGCGCAGGCCGCGGCGATGCGGTCGGCCATCGCAGCCGTCTCGATCACCTGCTTGCCCCCCAGATGGCCGCACCGCTTGCCGCCGGCGGCATCCCCTGGCTGGTCCTCCAGCTGGATTGCGGCCGCACCGGCCGCCTCAAGCAGCCGCACGGTCTCTTCCACGTCGCGCGGCCCGCCGAAGCCCGTATCGGCATCGACGACGACGGGAATCGTGACGGCCCGGGCAAGGATTCGCGTCTGCTCGACGAGCTGGTCACGGGTGAACAGGCCGATGTCGGGAACGCCGAGCGTGCCGGCTGAGAACGCGGCCCCGGAGAGGTAGACGGCGTCGAAGCCGGCCCCTTCGACGAGCCGCGCGGCCAGCGCGAAGGGAGCCCCGACGATCCCGAGCGTCTCCCGCTCGGCGGCGGCCCGGAGCGCGGCGCCCGCCGCCGCGGTCGCCGGTCCGATCGGGGCCGGATCGAACGTCGGCTCGGTCATGCTCTGGTCTCGCGAGTATCCTAGGAGCGATCCGGCGCCGCAGCCGGCGACTCGCGACCTTTATACGTGCGCTCGATGGCAGACGAAAGCGATTGGCGGGATGCGGCGGCCGGCAGTCCCTGGTGGCGGCGGCTCATCGAAGTCGCCGCCATCGCGGCCCTCTTCGCCGCCGCCGGCGCGTGGCCGGTGCCCGACGTCAACGAGACGGTCTATCTGACGAAGGCCCGCCACGCGGCCGACCCCGGCTATGCCACAGGCGACTTCTTCCTCGAGACGCCCGACGCGCATGGGGTCTTCTACCTGCTGCTGGGTCCGCTCGCCGCGACGCTGCCCCTCGACACCGCCGCCTGGATCGGCCGGATCGCGGGCTGGCTGGCCCTGGCCGTCGGCTTCCATCATCTGGCGCTGCCGATCCTGGGCGGCGCGTCCGCCAGCGGCACCTGGACCAGGATCGCCGCGGCGGCGCTGTTCAGCGCAGGCCTCCGGTTCACGTCGGCCGCGGGCGAGTGGGTGATCGGCGGCTGCGAAGCGAAAGTGTTCGCCTGGGCGTTCGTGCTCGCCGGGCTCGGCGAACTCGTCCGCGGCCGGTTCGCCCCGGCCTGGTGCCTTCTGGGCGGGGCGACCGCCTTCCATCCGATCGTGGGCGGCTGGGCCATGCTGGCGGCCGTCGCAGCCTGGGCGAGCGGCGATCGGCTCCCGCCGCGACAGCGTCCGGCCATCACGGTCGCACTCCTCGTCGTCGGGGTGGCCCTCGCGGCGGTGGGTGTCGTGCCCGCCCTGACGCTCGCCGCGGGCGCCGATGCCGCGACGCGGGCGGAAGCCGCCCGGATCTACGTCGTGGAACGGCTGCACCATCATCTCCTGCCGCGCACCTTTCCCGTCGGCTTCATCCCGCGGCACGTGCTGGCGATCGTCGTCTGGTGGCTGCTCGACCGCCTCGCTCCCGCCAGCCGGGCCCGGGCCTGGCTGACACGCTTCACGTTCGCCGCGCTCGGCATCTCGCTCGCCGGGCTGGTGATCGCCGCGCTCGAGCCCTGGGCCCCCGCGACCGTGCATGGCCTGCTGCGGTTCTATTGGTTCCGCCTGGCCGACGTGGCCGTGCCGCTCGCGCTGGCGATCTCAACGGCCGCCGCGCTCGCCGACGACGCCACCTGCCGCCGGCTCTTCCCCGTCTCGCCCGCCGTGATCCGCGGCATCGCCGGCCTGCTGCTCGCCGCCGACGTGGCGGCCGAGTCGAACCACTGGCCGCTGCCCGGCCGCGCGGTCGTGGCCCGCGGTGACTCCAAGGTCGAGGCCGCGGCGTGGGCCGACACCTGCGAGTGGGTGCGGAATCACGTGCCGCCGGGCACCTGCGTGCTCACGCCCCGCGGCGCCGCGAGCTTCACCTGGCAGACGGGGCTACCTGAGGTCGTGGGCTGGAAAAACAGCCCGCAGGACGCAGCCTCGCTCGTGGCGTGGCGGCAGCGGATCATCGACTGCTTCTCGGCCGATGGCACGATGCGCGACATGGAACGTTCGACGGCCGCCCTCGGCGAGGCGCGGATGCGGCAGATCGCTGACCGCTACGGAGCCCGGATCGCGATCGTGCCACTCGATTCCCCCGGCCTGGCGGAACTCTCCTTCAAGCAGCTCCACGCCAACGACCGCTACGCCGTCCTCGATCTCGCCAAGTGAGTGAGGGCGGTTCGCCCCGGTCTCGCTTCACGACAGCTTCCATACAAGCCCCCCGGCGCGAGCCGGGGGGATGCCGCGTGCCAAGGGCGACGACGGCACGGCGCCGCTCGGGATGGTGAGCGTCATCCCCCTTTGCTTTCGCAAGGGGGCTTTTCTATCGCTCAGAGCGGGACGCCGAGCTTGGCCGCCTTGAGCCGCATCACATGCTGAAAGGCGGGAAAAGGATACTTCTTTCCCCGACCGATGGCCCAGGTGTAGGTGGCATCGACGACGCGTTCCGGCAGCTTTCCCTCACGCACGAGGTCGGCCACCTGCTCGCAGAAGGCAACATCGGCGGGCGCCTTGACCCGCAGCCCGGTGGCCAACCGGTCGGCCAAGTCGGCCACGCTCCCGGGCGCCAGCTCGGCCGCCGGCGATTGGACGCTCAGCACGAACACCAGCAGCAGCCACGACAAAAACCGCATGGGCGCATCTCCCGGGGGGCCGCGGAGGGTCGCAAGGCCATGAAAGCGAGTCAAGACCTATACGGCTGCAGGGGCATCCCTGCCCCCTGCAGCCTTGGCGGCCCTCGCGCCTTCGGCCCCGGCCGCCGGCCGCACCTCCGGGCGGCCGTGCTCGTGCGCGGAGGGGCGCGCGACTTTCGTTGAGACGAATCGGATCCGATGCCGATTCCACCGTCTCGTCAACCGATGGGCCGCGAGGGGTTGCCCGTGCCGATCGAGCGGCGTAGGAAACCGAGCGCAGCAAGGATTGCGGAGCGAGGTTTCCTCCGAGCGACCGAAGGGCAGGCGGGCACCGATCCGCCGCAGGCGGATTGGTCGCGGAGGGAGCGTCCGGCGAGATGGCACGGGCAACCCCGAGCCCGCGTCACGGAGACGCTCACCCGGCCCCGAGAGCCGTTTCCGTCTCGTTGAAGATCCGCTCGAACTCCGCGCGGGTGCGGGCCGTCACGGCCTGCACGTCGCGCACGAGATCGACGGGCCGCTCGTAGCCCAGCAGATGGGCCAGCTTCCGCTGCTCGTCGGGCGCGGAGGGAAAGTCGTGCCGGCTGGCGGCGTCGAGCAGCCGCAGCCGTCCCTCGATCGACCGCAACGTGCGGTAGGCCCGTTCCAGGAACTGCCGCCGTTCGTCGCTGACGAGGCCCGCCGCATGCAGGGCCACGAGGCCTGCCAGCGTCTCGGTCGAGCGCACCGCCGGCACGCGGCCACCGTGCACGAGCTGCAGCATCTGCACGATGAACTCGATGTCGACCACGCCCCCGGGGCCGCGTTTGAGGTTCGACGACGTCGCGCCCTCCTCCATCCGGTATCGCATCCGGCGGATGCTCTCGACCTCCTCCGCCGTCCAGTGCCGGCCGTAGGTGGCCTGATCGATCACCGCTCGGGCCGCGGCCGTCGCCGCCGGAGCGCCGACCACCACCCGCGCCTTCACGAGCGCCTGCCGCTCCCAGACGGCGGCGGGGCCGCCGGCGGCGAAGTAGCGGGCGAACTCGGCGAGCGACGTGGCGGGCGGCCCGCTGCGGCCGGATGGCCGGAGCCGCGAGTCCATCTCGTAGAGCCGGCCCTGGGGCCCGAACTCGTTGAACACCCGCATCGACCGCTGGGCGAGCTCGCCGAAGAAGTGGGTGTTGCTCGTGCCGGCGACCGAGCGGCGCCGCGGCCGCGAGGCGCCGTCGTGGTCGTAGAGAAACACCACGTCCAGGTCGCTGGCGTAGTTCATCTCGCGGCCGCCGAACTTCCCCATCGCCAGGACGACCGGCCCGGCCGGCTCGCCGGCCCCCGGCCCGTCGCCGGCCATGGGCTGCCCCAGCCGCTCGACGAGTCGCGCCTCCTCGATCGCCAACACCCGCTGCACGAGCGTCTCGGCGATGGCGGACAGGGCGGCGGTCGTCGTCTCGGCGTCCTGCCGGCCGAGCATGTCCCGGACCCCGACCCGGAGCTGCTGCGAGGCCCGGAAGGCATGGAGAATCGGCGCCAGATCCACCGCGCCCCGGCAGAGCTCGGCGAGGTTCGCCTCGAGCTCGGCCGCGGTGGGCAGCCGCTCGATCAGCAGGCTGTCGAGCAGTTCGTCGATCATGCCCGGATTGGTCACGAGCAGCCGTGCCAGGAAGGGGCTCGACGCACAGAGCCGCACCGTGAGGTCGAGCGACGGGGGGTTGAAGCTGAACAACTCCCACAGCACCCCCTTGCCGCCGAGCGAGTCGGCCACGTCGACGAGCGTGGCGAGCGTGGCATCCGGATCGGGCGTGCGGCCGATCACCGCCAGCAGCCGCGGCGCGATCGCG
>CAXNGP010000096.1:0-7214 GCA_964201845.1 Pirellulales bacterium | reverse complement strand
ACAGGCCGCATCACTTCGAGCGATCATCGTGAACTCCATGTCAGGGGGAAACGGCTTCAGCAACCCAGAGGGCATGAGACATCATGCCCTCGCCCCCTACATGGTTTCACCCTCGTCGAGATGCTGGTCGTGATCGCGATCATCGGGCTGTTGATGGCGCTGCTCCTGCCGGCCATCCAGGGAGCCCGCGAGACCGCCCGCACGATGCAGTGCGCCAACAACATGCGGCAGGTGGCGCTCGCCCTCCTGCAGCACGAGTCGCAGCGGGAGCAGTTTCCCTACGGCACGCTCGATGAACTGAGCGTGAGTGTCCGCCGCCGTGACACCTGGTTTCAGCAGACCTGGCCGTTCCTGGAGCAAACGCCGCTGTTCCAGCAATACATCGCCTGGAATGGCGCCTGGGTGATGGACGCGCCCCCGGAGATCAAGGACGCCGTGATCCCCACGGTCCGCTGTCCCTCGGACGCCGAGGCCGGGACCAACGGGTACGGTGGTGGCGGGCCCTTCCCCTCCGGCGGCTGGGGCTTCCAGGGCAACTACGTCGGCTGCGCCGGCGACGACTTCATCCGCATCAACCGCACGGAGCGGGGCGACTCGTACCTGGTCAAGCTGTCGGGGGTGTTCTACGGCAACAGCAACACCCCCACCGCTGCGATCCGCGACGGGCTGAGCAACACGCTGCTGCTCTCGGAGGTGCGAATCCGGACGGGCAAGGGGGGCGGCTGGGGCGACGCCGGCGGCTACTGGGGGGGCGGCCAACACTCGAGCTTCGGCTTTTCCGCCCGCGACACCCCCAACTCGACCGTGTCCGACCGCGTCTTTGAGTGCAAGACCACCGCCGACCCGAAGGCGCCCTGCGTGAGCGTGGGCGACTCGTTCGAGAAGATCAATCACGCCCGCAGCTTTCACGCGGGCGGCGTGAACGCGGCGCTCGCCGACGGTTCGACCCACTTCTTCGCCGACACCGTCGAACTGGCCGTGTGGAAGGGCCTCTCGACGATCGCCGGCCGCGAGACGGTGACGCTCCCATGATCTCCAGGACGGCTGCCGAAACGATGCCCCGACGACCGGGATGGACGGTCTTCGCCGCCCCCCTGCTCTGCTGCCTCGCAGCCCTCTCAGGCTGCGGCCCGGGCGGCCCGCAGACGGTGCCGGTTGCGGGAAGCGTGACCTTCGCCGGCCAACCGGTGGCCGACGGCGAGATCGCCTTCCGTTCGGCGGACGGGGCGACCGCCAGTTGGGCCGGCCGGATCGTGGCCGGCCGCTACGCGATCCGGTCGACGGTCGGGCCCAAGCGGGTCGAGATCATTGCCGTTCGCCCCAAGCCGGGCGCGAAGCCCAAGGCCAGCGGCGAGGGTGTGATCAACGAGATGTACATCCCGGACCGCTTCAACCTCGAGAGCGAGCTCAAGGCCGACGTTACCGCCGCCGGCCCCAACGAGTTCGACTTCAAGCTCGAGTAGGCGCCGCGCAGACCATCAGTGGAGTGGCACGCGTCGTCCCCGTGCTCGCGCACGGGGCTTTTATAGGCAGATGCGTCCAACAGGATCGGATTCGCCTGAACGAGCGTCGCGCGCCACGCCGCGCACGACCACGGCCGCCCGGAGGTGCGGCCGCCGGGCGGAGGCCCGGCAAGGCTGATCGGGCCAGGGATGGCCGATCAGCCGTGAACTCAGTGCTCGACCGCCGGCCAGTACTCGTCGAAGTCGAACTTCGGGCTGTTGTCGAGGTCGTGGCACTCGAGGCAGTTGTTGATCGCCTTCTCCTTGCCATCGGGCGTGTCGAGTGAGAGCACCAGCTCGGCTCGCAGCCGGTCCCTTTCCGCCTCGGTGGCCCGCACGTCGCCCCGCTCCACGGCCGTGTGGGCCGCGGCCGGGCCGTGGCAGTTCTCGCAGCCCTGATGGGCGAGGTGCGGCGTCTTGGCCATGCCCGCAAAACCTCCCTCAAAGGGCTCGAACCGCTGCGGTGCCCAGCCCACGACATGGCACGAGAGGCACTCGGGATCACCGTCGCGACGAGGCCTCGCCTCCTCGAGCGTGGCGAGCGCCGTGGCGTGGGGCGAGTCCCTCCAGACGTCGAAGGCCTCCTGGTGACACTCCTCGCAGGCCGCGCTGCCGGCAAACCGCCGCCCCGAAGGATGCCGGATCGGCGCGAGCCCGAGCCCGTCGAGCCCGAGCGTCTCGAGCTTCTGCTGATAGTTGGCCAAGAGGTCGATCATGTCCGAGGCCTCGCCCCAGCGGGCGTCGAGCGGCACCCGCTGCGAGCGGACGGGCTCCGACGCGTCGGCGAAGAAGCCCACCGCCACGGCGAACATGCCTTTGTGGCCGAGCTCCACGAGCCGGGCCCCGCCGGGCAGCGCGGGCAGTTCCCGCGGAGGTTCGTCAGCCCCGCCGGCCGTGGCCACGATGTCGAACTGGGGAAAAGCAGCGGCGAGCGCCTTCGTCTCCTCCGGCTTGGCGAAGCAGAGCAAGACCTGGTGGTCACAGCCCGCCTTGGCGAGCTCCGCGGCGACCGGAGCCAACGCCTTGGCCGCCGGTACCACCTCGATGTCGTCGTTGCGGATCTGAGCCGCCTCCGCGTCGCCGAGCACGGTCGTGAGCCCGATCTTCAGGCCGCCTGCCTCCACCACCCGGAACCGGGGCGTAATGTTGGCGTCGAGGCCGAGCAGGCCGACGTTGGCGCTGACGTAGGGCGTGGGCTCGTCGCCGATGGGGGCCACCGCCGCCACGAGTTCCTCGGCCGGCAGCCGCAGGTCGCCGGGACCGAAGCCCACCGCCGCGTATTTCATGCCGCGGATGCCGTCCACGATCGACTGAAACTTCGCCTCGGTCTGCTTGCCGAACCGCTTGACCTGGCCACCGAGATCGACCGGCACGGCCTCCCAGCCGGCGGCCTTGAAGGCGCGGAGGAAGTTCTGCCGCCGGCTCAGGCCTCCCTTCTGGTTCTCCTTGCCGGTGCAGCCGCAGGGCTCGATGTAGCCGTCGAGTTCGCCGGTGAAGACGAGCACCGCCTTGGGCTTCGGCCAGTCGCCGAACACCGCGCCGTTCCGCTCGCGGAAGGTCTCCACCACCCCGTCGGCCACGCCGGCCCCGCGGTCGGGCATGGTGGCGGCGGCGACGCAGGCGATCAGACAGCCGGCGACGACCAAGACGGGCAGGGCGAACGAGCGAGCAGGCATCGGGGGGTCGTTCTCCAGACGCGGTTACGGGCCGATGGCGACGCAGACGGGAATCGAGAGCGTGGGGGAGTCGGGGTGGCCCGTCGCCAGCACGATCCGTCCGGCGGGCCCCTGCTCCGAGCAGATGTGATTCGCGCCCCGTGAGCCGGGCGGGATCACGATCTCGAGCGGAATCCGCACGGCCCCGCCGGTGCCCACGGGGCTGCCCGGGCCGACCGTCACCTGGAGCGATTGGGGCACGGTCTCCTCCACCGTGGGCCGGATAAGGTCGCGGTGAGGCCCCTTGGCCGTGAGGAAGATCCGCGTCCGCAGGCCCGATTTGCCGGAAACCGTTCCCAGCACGAGGGCCTGACGGGAGGAATCCCATCCCGGACCAGCCAGCACAAGATCACCCCCCACGTTTCCCTCGAGCGGCACCTCGGCCGTGACGTCCTCGGGCATGGCGAACGTGGCCGAAATGGTCTGGCGGAGCCGCCCGAGCGGCAGGCCTGGTCGGATCGCGACCTCGATCCGAAAACCGCCGGTGGCTCCGGTTTCCGCCGCGATCTCCTCGGCCGAGAGCGGCGCCGTGGCAAGGGAGAAAAACTCGGCAGCCTGGGGATGATCGATGGTCACTGCCTTCACCATAGGCGACTCGGGGCCGTAGGTGTAGATCGTGGCCGAGGTCTGCTGGCCTCCCGAGGCGGAGAGATTCGCCAGCGCGATCGACTCGGGCACGGCCCGCCAGGTGGGCACCACCGTCCCCTCGACCACCAGGGCAATCTCGGGCCGCCGCGGGTCGTCGGTGAGCACGGTCACCTGCTGCCGAAACGGCCCCCCCGGCGGCTTGCCCTTCCAGGTCACCGTCACGAGCGCCGTCTCTCCCGCGGGCACCACCTTCGTCGCCTCGGCCGAGCCCTCCTCGGCCCCCTCGAAGTCGCTCACGGTGCAGGTGCAACTGGAATGGCCACGGGAGAGCGTCAGCGGCCCGCCGCCCGTGTTTCGGATCGCGAACCGGTGGCTGCCCCCGGCCCCGGTGCCGATCGTTCCGAACTCATAACGCGTCTCGGGCACCTCGGCCCGCGGAGCATCGGTCGGCACGTCGCCCACCAACGGGGCCAAGTCGCCGATCTGCCAGGGCGTGAGCGTCGCCCGCAACGCGGCGCCGCCGACACCGACCATGCTGCCCGCGGCCAACGCCGCCACCGTCACCAGCCACGCACGTGGGCCCTGCCATGCCATCGGGAGCCTGATCCTGCTGACGAAACGATCCCCCTTCAGTGTATCGCTCGGGCCGAAAGCGGCCGCCCGGGCGGAGTCAGGGAGCCGCGTCCGGCCCCAGGAATCCCGCGGCATCGAAGTCGGCGAGCATCCGCCACTCCGGCACGTCCAGGAGCGTGGCCGCGAGCGTGGAAACGCCCTCCCGCACACCCGCCTCGAGGTCATCGAACGTCGGAACGGTGTCGATGCCGAGTTCGGAAGCCTCGGGGGGGACGCCGCCGGCGACCGCATCCCCGCCCGCCGGGTCGATGCTCGCGACGACCGCCCCACGTGGTGGCTCATCTGCCGGATCGGGCCTTGTCGCGAAACCCGCGATGACCACCGCCGCCAGCGCGGCCAACCCCACCGGCAGACCGACCTCCTGCCAGGCCCGGCGCCGGGCAGCCACCGACCGCGTCGCGCCGGCATGGGCTTCCCCGGGAATCACGACGTCGCCCGGCAGCCGCTCGAGGATCCGCTCATGCAGGGCCAGGGAGAAGCGCGGCCTCTCCCGCGACGCCTCCCGCCGGAGACGGTCGGCAAACCCGTCTGGCTCGCGCCGGTTCCGTCGTCGGTTCATCGCATCTCCGCCCATCTCACTCGCTCCATCCGGCCAGATCCCGCACGAATGGCTCCAGCCGCCGCCGGGCCCGAAACAGGATCACCTTCACCGTCGCCACCGGCTTGTCGAGCACCAACGCGATCTCGGCCAGCGGCTTATCTTCCACATATCGCATCCAGAGGGTGGTGAACTCGCGTTCGGAAAGCTCGGCCCGCGCCACCTGCCACAGCCGGGTCGCCCGCTCGGTGGCGATGGCGGCGGTCACCGCTTCGCTCCCACGCGTTTCGGCGACGGCCACGGCCTCTTCCCGCACCCGCCGCCGGCGCGTGGCCCGCGTCTGGTTGAGCCAGGTGCGGCGGGCGATCGTGAACAGCCAGGTGGAGAACGCGAACCGCGAGTCGTAGGCGGCGATGTGTCGCCAGGCCCGGAGGAACGCATCCTGCACCACGTCGTCGGCATCGGCACGGCCGCGGCCCGCGAGGTGCCGCACGTAGTGGACGACCGGCACCTGGTAGCGACGGGCGAGCTCCGAAAAACTCGCGGCGCACCCGCCGGCCGCCCGGCGGGCGAGCATCGCGTCGTCGCTCTGGGAATCGAGCGCCATCCCGCAGCCCCTGGGCCAAACCTGCGAACCGGAATCATACCAGTCCCTGTTTGACTGGGCACAGAACGGAAGGTCGTTTGTCACGCGGGCTCGGGCTTGCCCGACCCCGTCGCTCGGACGTTCGCTGCGGGCATCCTGCCCTTCGCTCACTCGATGCTGCCCTCGCTCCGGCATCCTGCCTGCGCTCGGCCAGCAACGCCGGCTCCGGGGCACGGGCAACCCCGAGCCGTCAAACGGTTGACCAGGAGCGGAACGGAGTCGTCTAGACACACGCCGCGCGCCACTCCGCGCACGAACACGGCCGCCCGGAGGTGCGGCCGGCGGCAGCGGCCGAAGGCCGGAGTGCCGCCAAGCCCGCGGGGGCCAGGGATGGCCCCGCGGGCGCTCAAATCAGAATTCATCCTCGCGGAACGGGCGGCGGCCCTCGCTCTCACTGCCCTGCTCTGAGCCCTTGCCGTCCATCGGACACTTGCCCTTCTCGCAGCCGCCGCAGCCTTCCTTGTCGCAGTCGCCGCAGCCGCCCTTCTTGCCGCCCCACTGCTGCTTGCGGGCGGCCATCTTGGCCTCGATCTTTTCGGCCATCTTCTCGGCCACCGTCCAGACGTCGTCGGCCTTGGCGTCCCAGGCGATCGAGCAGGTGGAGCCGCTGGTCATGGTCTCGACGCCGTCGATCAGCTTCATCACCTGCTGCTCGTCGCCGAACCGGAGCTGGCCCAGGGCGACGAAGCCCTCGGTGACCGCCTCGGCCTGCCGGGCCGCCTCCTCGGAATCCATCTCCAGCCGGGCGCGATAGAACGACATGCCGTCGCTCTCGCCCATGGCGACGCGGTATCCGCGGCCCTGCTTGAGCACGGGGCACTTCGTGTCGGGATCGATCGCCGCGGCCCGTCCGACCAGGATCGAACCCGGCCGCGTGCGGCCAGCCAGCGGGCTGTCATCGCCGATCGACTCCGCCTTGTCGGCGAGCACGTCGAGCGCCATCTCGACCTGGCCTGCGGAGCGGGCGAAGACCATCACGTCGTCCTTGAAGAAGGCCCCGACCACCGTCTCGCCGTCGTGTCCCTTCCAGCCCTTGTGCGTCCACTGATGAAGCGTGTAGTCGCGGTGCTTCATGGTCTTGTGGTCGCGGGCCTTCTCGACCATTTTTTCCAGAAACTCCCGATTCGCGTCGGCATGCACGACCATCACCGCGTTCTTCTTGTCCGTGTCGAGGCCGTAGACCGTCACGTCGTGGAGATCTTTCCGCGGGTCCATGCCCATCATCTTGGTGCCCATGCCCAGCATGGTCTCGAGCTGCGGATGCTGCTTGACCGCGCGCTGGTACATGCGCTTCACGACGGTCGCCTCGCGGGCGGCGTCCATGTCGAGGTGCATCATCCAGACGGCCTTCGCGGACACGCGGCCGGGATCCAGCGGCTCGGCCGAGGCGACGGAGGCCACGGCAGCCAGGAAGGCGAGCGCGGCGGCGAGGCGGGCACGAAACGGGGTCATGGCGAGTCTCCGACGGGGATGAGATTCCGGCCCACACGGCCGCACGTCAGGTTGTACACCCCGGGTCGGCCCGGGGTTTCACGCGGCCGTCACTGCAGCCAGGTTTTCGAGCGTTCCCCGGGGATTTCCCGAACCAGCCG
>CAXNGP010000095.1:0-7223 GCA_964201845.1 Pirellulales bacterium | reverse complement strand
GGGAGGGTAGCGGTCGCGGGAGGTTTCGGTCAAGGTACACCGGGGTCGCGGGCGGCCGGTCGCCGCACGCGGCCCCGAGGCCGTGGACACGCCCACCGAAGCCGTCGCGACTCCCCTCATGACGACTTCGCCAGCCACGCCTCCGCGCGATCTGCCACCCCCGCCCCCCCGGCCGCAGGCCGCGAGCAAGCGGGACTTCGGCCGCGTGCTCGTCGTCGGCGGCTCCAGTGGCATGGCGGGCGCACCCGCGCTGGCGGCCTCGGCGGCGCTCAAGAGCGGTGCCGGCCTGGTCGAGGCGGTCGTGCCCGAGCCGGTCGTGGCGATGGTGGCCGGGTTCGATCCCTGCGTCATGACCCGCGGGCTTCCGGCGACGGGCGAGGGCACGTTCGCCGCGGCCGCCACCGGCGGGATCCTCCAGGCCATCGGCCGAGCGTCGGCCCTCGCGATCGGCCCGGGCCTGGGGCGGTCGGGCGAGGTGGCGGCACTCGTGGCGACGCTCTGGCGCGAGGCGGCTCTTCCCGCCGTATTCGATGCCGACGCGCTGTGGGCGCTCAGCCTGCTGGACCCTGCCACCCGGCGGGTTCATGCCGGACCGCGGCTGATCACGCCGCATGCCGGCGAGATGCTCCGCCTCGTCGGCCGCGATCCGTCCGGGCCAGGAGCCACCGATCGCGACGAGCTCTCCCGGCTCGCCCGCGGGTTCGCCGCGGAGACGGATGCCGTGGTCGTGCTCAAGGGGGCCGGCACGCTCGTCGTGGGAGCCGGCCGGGAGTCGGTCAACGAGACGGGCAACGCCGGCATGGCCACGGCCGGCACCGGCGACGTGCTCACCGGCGTGGTCGCGGCGCTGCTCGCCCAGGGGATGGAGCCTTTCGCTGCCGCCCGGCTCGCGGTCTGGGTGCACGGGGCCGCCGGCGATGCCGCCGCCGCGGATCTCGGCCAGATCTCCCTGACGGCCCGCGACCTGCTCGAGCGGCTGCACGTCGGCTTCCAGGCGGCGACCGTGCTACCATGACGCCGGTTGGATCGCATCGTTCGCGTCTCGCCGCCTTCGTTTTCCGAGGAGAACCCGCCCGATGAACGCCCCGCTCCGCCGGTTTCCCAGTCGTCGCAGCTTCCTCCGTGCCGGCCTCGCCCTGGGCGGCGCCGCCGTCGTCGGCCGTGGCTCGCCCCTGCTGGCGGCCGACGCGGCCTTCACGCTCCCGCCGCTGCCCTACGCCTCCGACGCGCTCGAGCCGGTCATCGACACGAAGACGATGATCATCCACCACACGAAGCACCACCAGGCCTACATCGACAAGCTCAACGCCGCCGTCGCCGCCGAGCCGTCGCTGGCCGGCAAGACAGTCGAGCAGCTGCTCGCGAACCTGTCCGCGATCCCCGAGGCCGTGCGGACGGCCGTCCGCAACCAGGGCGGTGGTCACGCCAATCACACGCTCTTCTGGACGGTGATGCGGCCGCCGCGGGAGGCCAACGCCCCCGCGGGCAAGCTCGCCGATGCGCTCGCGGCGAAGTTCGGCTCGGTGGAGAAGTTCCAGGAGCTGTTCGGCGCCGCGGCGGCGGGGCAGTTCGGCAGCGGCTGGGCCTGGCTCGCCGCGGGGCCCGATGGCCTCGAGATCCTGGCCACGGCCAATCAAGACTCGCCGATCTCGCAGGGCAAGACGCCGCTGTTGGGCCTCGACGTCTGGGAACACGCCTACTACCTGAACTACCAGAACCGTCGCCCCGACTACATCAAGGCCTGGTGGAAGGTGGTGAACTGGGACGAGGTTGCCAAGCGGTTCGCCGCGGGCTGAGCCCGGGCTGCGTCAGCGGTGGAGGTGCACCAGCCGGCTCACGTCCACGACGCCGTCATCGCGGGCGATCCAGATGCGGGCTCGGTCGGTCGGGCTCACCCGGTGGCCGCCGGTGAACGAGCCGAAGGCCGGCATCACCAAAAGCCCCGGCTCGGCCACGAAGCAGCGGTCGGTAAAGCGGTCTCCCGACGGCGAGGCCAGCGCGACCACGGGATGCAGGTGGCCGGCGATCGTGTACGGCTCGTCGCGGTCGGGTTCGGGCAGCGGCGTGCCCGGCTCGTGGACGAAGTGAAATGGCGGCTCGTCGTGGGTCCGCAGGACGGAGTCGATGCCCAGGCCCGGCGGCAGGCGGCCGACCGACCGGTCGTGGTTGCCCGCCACGAGCAGCACCTCGGTGTCGGAAAATCCCCCGCGCGCGGCGCTGAACTCGGCGAACACCTCGTCGGTACAGCCGCTTTTGGCGTGAAACAGGTCGCCGAGCACGATGAGCCGCCGGGCCCGGGTCGCGGCCACAAGCAGCGTTAGCCGCGCGAGGTCTTTCTGCGCCGAGCCCTCGGGCACGGGGATGCCCTGGCTGCGAAACGTGGCCGCCTTGCCGAGGTGGAGGTCGGCCACGAGCAGCGTGTTGCTCGCCGGCAGGAATGCCGCCCGCCCGGGCACGAGCACGATGTCGGCCTCGGCGGCCGGAGCCTCGGCGGCGGCGGTGACGGAGAGGATGCGCATGGAAAAATCGTTTCGGTTCGGCTGACGAGGTTATACGGCGGGACGAGCTTCCAGCCCACCGTCCCCGGGCTCGCGCCCGGGGCTTCGATGTGGTGGTCGGCGGAGGCTCGGCTTACGGCCCATCGAGGGCCTGCGAGGGGTTGCCCGTGCCCTCGAGCGAGCTGTGGAAGCAAGCGCAGCCAGGATGGCGAAGCGCAGCGGACACGCAGTCAACGGAGGCCTGGATGGCCGGAGTGAACGTGTAGCGAGAGGGTAGGGGCAACCCTTCGCCCGCGTCACCCGCGACTCTCCGCGGCCTGCTCGAGCTCGCGGGCCATGTCGGTGATCCGCTCGAGCCAGTCTTTCGTGGTCAGCCGCGACTGGATGAACTCGGCCCAGATCGGGAAGGCCAGCGGCGTGAGCCGCGGGGTCTCCACGACGCGGATCTCCTGCGTGGCGATCCGCTCGACCGCGGCGGCCAGCCGCTGAAACTCGAACTGCCGTTCGAGCACCTCGCGCCGGGCCTGCGCGAGGAGCATGTTGCCCGCGTCGTGCTCGGTGAGCACGTCGAAGATCAGCCCGGCCGAGGCCTGCGTCTGCCGGTCGCTGCGGCCGCTGCCCTGCACGAGCCCGGCGACCCGGGCGATCTCGCGGAAGTGGCGGCGGGCCATCTCCGTCGAGTTGAGGCAGTTCATGAGGTCATCGAGCAGTTGCACCGGCGACAGGAGCCGCCGCCACTCGGCGGCCGAGGATGGGAGGACGTCGCGGCCCGAGAGCTCGAACCCCCAGTCGTTGAAGGCCAGCGTGAGCGTGGCGGGCTGGTGGCTCGCCAGCCTCCAGGCAACGAGCGAGGCCAGCCCCTCGTGGACGAGCCGGCCCGCGAAGGGAAATACGAAGGCATGCTCGCCGTCGCGGCCCCGCCAGCGCTCCACCAGCAGCGTCTCGCGGTCGGGCAGCCGGCTCCAGCGGGCCTGGATCTGCAGGAGCGGCAGCACGGCCTCGAGCTCGCGGGCCGCCGGCGCTCCGGGCCGCGTCGCGTCGCGGACGAGGTCGAGCACGGCGTCGGAAAGGAGCGTGGTGAGCGGCATCCTGCCGCCGTTCCAGCGGGGCACCTGCAGCGGGGCGGGGGACCGCGACCGTTTCACCCAGGCGGTCAGGCCGTCGAACCGGAAGAGCACGAGTGGCCGGCCCGCGAACAGAAACCGATCGCCCTCCTTCAGGCGGGAGATGAACGACTCCTCGACGGTGCCCAGGCGTCCGCCCCGCAGCCACTTCACCTCCACGGTCGCGTCGCCGGCGATCGTGCCGATGCTCATCCGGTGTTTGCGGGCCAGTGCCGGGCTGGCGACGTACCAGCGGCCGAACCGCTCCTTGATCCGCGCGGAGTCGGGATAGGCGGCGAGCGCGGGCCCGCCACGGGTGGCGAAATCCATCGCCCACCGCCACGACGCGTCGTCGAGGTTCGCGAAGGCGCGGGTCGAGCGGACCTCCGCCAGGAGATCCGCCTCGCGGAAGCCGCCGCTGCAGGCGACGGTGACGATGTGCTGGGCGAGGCAGTCGAGCGCGGCCTCGAGCGGCTCGCGGGCCTCCACCGTGCCCCGCTCGCAGGCCCCGCGGGCGGCGGCGCATTCGATCAGTTCGAGCGCGTGGGTGGGCACGCAGACGAGCCGGCCGGTGGCCCCGGGGGCATGGCCGCTGCGGCCGGCCCGTTGGAGCAGCCGGGCGATCCCCTTGGGGCTGCCGATCTGAAACACCTGGTCGACCGGACCGAAGTCGACGCCGAGGTCGAGACTCGACGTGGCGACCACACACTTCATCCGGCCCCGCTTCAGCCCCTGCTCGGCGGCCGTGCGGAGCTCGCGATCGACCGAGCCGTGGTGGAGGGCGAGCCGCTGCTTCCACCCGGGGCGCGCCTGACGGATCGCGTCGAACCAGCGCTCGGCTTGTGAGCGGGTGTTGGTGAACACGAGCGAGGTCTCGGCCCGGTCGATCGCTGCCAGCACCTGGGGCAGGAGCCGCATCCCCATGTGGCCGGCCCAGGGGAAGCGTTCCATGGGCTCGGGGATCAGCGTCTCGATCTCGAGCTTCCGCGGGATCGCCGCCGAGACGACCCGGGCCTTGCCGACCGCGGCCGGGCCCACGAGCGCGGCGGTCGCCTCGGCGAGATTGGCGAGCGTGGCCGAGAGGCCCCAGGTGACGAGCCCGGGCCGCAGGGCCCGCAGGCGGGCGAGCGCCAGCTCCGTCTGCACGCCCCGTTTCGTCGAGAGCAGTTCGTGCCATTCGTCGACGATCACGGTGTCGAGCGAGGCGAAGATCTCGTGGGCGGTCTCCAGGGAGAGGAGGATGGAGAGCGTTTCGGGGGTGGTGACGAGCGCCGTGGGCCAGTTGTCGCGGAGCCGGCGGCGGTCGGCCTGCGACGTGTCGCCGGTGCGGATGCCGACGGAGAGTCCGGTGGTCAGGGGACGGAGGGGCCGCAGCGGCTCCTCCAGGGCGGCGGCCGTGTCGGCGGCGAGGGCCCGAAGCGGCGTGATCCAGACCAGCCGCAGCCCGCCGGCCGCGGGCGTCGGGGCGGTGGTGGCAGCGGGGACGGCCAGCCGGGCCACCGCGCCTAGCCAGGCCGCCAGGGTCTTGCCGGTACCGGTCGGGGCGTGGAGCAGGCCGCTGACGCCGGCCTGCATCGCCCGCCAGACCTCCTCCTGGAAGTCGAAGGTCGCCCAGCCGCGGCCGGCGAACCAGCCCCTGAACCGGTCGATGGCCGGGGCCGGGACGTTCGCCCGCGGCCGGCCAGAAGTACGGGAGGTCGTCGCCATGGACTCAGCCTAGCCGTCCCGGGCCTGAATGGCCGGGGAGCCAGATGGTCGAAGTTGGGAAACACAGGAAAAATGAAGAAAAATGGATCATCCGAGAACCCTGCCCTAGGCTTCAACGTACGGGATTCATCCCGAGGAGCTACTGCCATGAACTGGTTCTCCGCTCGCCCCCGCCGTTCCCGCCTCAATCGGCGGACGGTTCGTCGCCCCGGCGTCCGCTCCGGCTGCCTCGAGCGGGTGGCCGCCACTGGCGCGGGATTCGAATCCCTCGAGCACAAGCTCCCGCTTGCGGCGGACACGGACGTGGACATCACTCCCGCCGAAGACTTCATGGTTTCAGTCACGTCGGTGACGGCCCCCCGGGTGTTGGCGATCACCGAGGCCGGCAGCCCTGGCAGCAGCTCGCGGATCCGGGTCCTCAACGCCGACACTCTGGCTCAGATCACGGAGTTCCAGGCCTTCGAGGCGGCCTTCCGTGGCGGCGTGCAGGCGGTGGTCGGCGATGTCGACGGCGACGGCACCAACGAGATCGCCGCCGCCTCGGGCGCCGGGCGGTCCGGTGAGATTCGCGTCTTCACCGCGAGTGGCTCGGAACTCGTGCAGTATCGCACGCAGCCCTTCGGGGCGGGCTGGCAACGCGGGGTGCACCTCGCCGTGGGCGACGTCGACGGCGACGGGCGAGGCGACCTGATCGCCGCCAAGGCGCGGGGCGACGGCGAGGTCCGCATCTTCCGCTCGCTGGCGGCCGCGGATCCGATCGGCGCCACGCCGTACCGCATCGTCCGTGCCTTCCCGGCGGGCTTCGAAGGGGGGGCGACGGTGGCGGCGGCTGATTTCGGCTCGTTCACCAACGGCGTCGCCACGGCCGCGACGGTGCCCGATGGTCGCTTCGAACTGGTCTTGGGCAGCGGGCCGACGACCCGGGCCACGGTCCGCGTCTACGACCTCTCCAGTTCCACCCCTCCGGTCATCGACACGATCAGGCCGTTCGGCAACGACGCCCAGGGAGGCGTCTGGGTGAACGTCGCCCGCGTCGATCGCGACATCACCCCCGACATCATCGTGGGAGCCGGCCAGCGGGGCGGCGGGAAGGTCGAGGTCTACGACGGCACGGTCACGCAGGCCCCCAATCCGAAGCTGCACAGCCTCAACGCGTTCGCCTCCCTCGGTTCCTCGTCGGCACCGGTCGAGGCCTCGGGCGGCGACATCGACAACGACGGCATCGCCGACTTGCTTTACGTGACCCGCCGGGGCGAAGGCCTGCGGACACTCTCGTTCGCGGGCGTGCTCAGCAACCCGCTTGGCGGTTCGGCCAACGCCGATCTCTTCGCGGCCGGGTTGCCGACCGTGACGCCCGGCACGACCGTGACGACCCCATCGGGCCTGAAGTATCGGGACGTCGTCGTCGGCCAGGGCGCGCGGCCCTCGTCGTCCTCGGCCACCGTGCGGGTCAGCTACGACGGCCGGCTGCTGAACGGCTTCCGGTTCGACAGCAACGCGAACAGTTCGTTCGGCCTCCAACAGGTGATCGCGGGCTGGACGGAGGGTCTGCCGACCATGCAGGTGGGCGGGATACGGCAGCTGATCATTCCGGCCAACCTGGCCTACGGCGCGACTGCCCGCCCCGGCATCCCCGCGAACTCCACGCTCGTGTTCGACGTCGAACTGCTGGCGACGACGTGAGCCGAGGTCACCAGGCCGCCTCGAGGCCGAGGTTGGCCCCGTGGAGGAACACGCCCGCGCCGCCGTTGAGGCCGGTGCCGTCGGTGCTGGTGCCGCCGAAGTCGAACTGGTTGGGCGCCAGCGCGACGCCGGTCAACCAGAGAAAGTTGTAGCCGGTGCGCAACCGCCAGGTGTCGCTCAGTCGGTATGACAGGTTCACGTTCAGGTCGCCGATGAAGCCCACGCCCCCCTC
>CAXNGP010000094.1:0-7226 GCA_964201845.1 Pirellulales bacterium | reverse complement strand
GTCGTGGAGAACTATCGCGGGCCCCTGCCCGACAAGATCGGCGGCACGCTGGCCTTCAACTCCAGGGGCCAGCAGCTCACCATCTTCTCGGGGCCCGACGCCACCCAGCCCGGCTATACGGCCTTCACGCTCGCGCTGATGGATCCGGCGACCGGCGTCACGCTCGACCAAGTCTCCTTGCCAAACAAGATTACGCCACAAAACACCAGTTTTGCGGGCGGCGGCTACTTCTACCTCGACGAGCAGGACCGCGTGGTGTGTGTGACTGCCAACCAGCAGATCCGGGTCTACAGCACGACCGGCAACCGCTTCGACGCCAATCCGCAGATTTACGACCTCGCGCCGACCATCAACGACAACACCGACATCCTCAACTCTGTGGTGCCGGACTCTGCCGGCCGGATGTGGTTCGTCACCAAGAACGCCCAGGCAGGGTACGTGACGCGCACCGGTGACCTGCAGATCACGTCGCTGCGGACGGCCAGCAACGCGAACCCGAACGAGACCAATACCCAGTCGTTCTCGACCGACAGCGAGGGCGGGGTGTACGTCGTCACGGATTACGCCCAGTATCGGCTGGATGCGGGCGGTAGCGGCGCCGTCATCGTCACCTGGCGGACCGCCTATGACCGCGGCACGCGAGTCAAGCCGGGCCAGGTGTCGCAGGGCTCGGGCACGACGCCGACCTGCTTCGACGATGCGAATGGCAACAAGTTCGTGGCGATCACCGACAACGCCGATCCTTTCATGCATGTCAACGTCTACAACCGGACGACGGGCCAACTCGTCGCCAGCCAGGCGGTGTTCCAGAGACTCCCCGGGGAAAACGGCACGGAAAACTCGCTGATCGCCGTGAATAACTCGCTGATCGTCGAGAACAACTACGGCAACCTGAACGTCGGGAGCACCGTCGGGCCGCTCACAACCAAGCCGGGCGTGGAACGAGTCGATTTTGATCCGCGGACCGGCCAATCATGGGTGAGGTGGTCGAACACGAGCGTTGCGGTGCCCTCGGTGGTGTCGATCCTCTCGACGGCCGACGGGCTGATCTATTCCTACGCCAAGGACCGTCAGGGCTGGTACTGGGCAGCCCTCGACTACCGCACGGGCTCGGTCTACAAGCGGGCCGAAGTCGTGTCGTGGTCGAGCGTCGCGGGGGGCGAGTACGCCAACAACTACTACTCGGGGATCTCGATTGGTCCGGATGGGACCGCCTACGTGTCGGTGTTCGCCGGGATTGTCTCGTGGAAACGTGGCCGAGCCCCCTTGGTCCGGGTCGGCTGAGAGGTGTCTCTCCGGTCGATCGGTGCCTGTTCGGCACCGGGGCACGCCGAACAGCCCGCGCAGCTCGTCGCTCCACGCGATGCGGTGGACGTCGAAGAGCAGCGTGCGGAAGCCGCCGCCGGACCGGGCTCCGGCCTATACTCAGGTCATGCACGACGCCGAAGCCGCCGCCCGTGATGCCGGGCCTGTGATCCGGGTGGCCGGCCTGGCCAAGGAATACCGGGTGTTCGACAAGCCCGAGGGCTTGGCGGCGAGCGTCCGGGCGCTGTTCCACCGGACCAGCCGGGTCGTCGAGGCGCTCCGCGGTGTCGACCTGACGATCGAGCGGGGGGAGTTCGTGGCCCTGCTCGGACCCAACGGCGCGGGCAAGACGACGCTCTTGAAGCTCCTCTCCGGGATCATCACGCCCAGCCGGGGCACGGCGAGCGTGCTGGGGCATGTCCCCTGGGAACGGGCCGACGATTTTCGACGGCGGTTCGCCCTGGTGATGGGGCAGCGGAACCAACTCTGGTGGGATCTGCCGGCCGCCGAGAGCTTCCGCCTCCACCAGGAGATCTACCGGATCGACCCGGCCCGCTTCGCCCGCACCCGCGACGAACTGGTCGACCTGCTGGGAGTGCGGAAGCTCGTGCTCCAGCCGGTGCGGGAGCTGTCGCTCGGCGAGCGGATGAAGCTCGAACTCGTGGCGGCGCTGCTGCACGAGCCGGAGGTGCTGTTTCTGGACGAGCCCACGATCGGCCTCGACGTGGTGGCCCAGCACACGATCCACACCTTCCTCCGGCATGTGCAGGCCGAGCGGCAGATGACCGTGGTCCTGACCACCCACTACATGAAGGACGTGGCCGCACTCTGCGAGCGGCTGGTGGTGATCACCGGCGGCGAGATCCTCTACGACGGGTCGCTCGCCCAGATCGTGGACCGGTTCACGACCCACAAGATCGTGACGCTCGACTTCGACGAGGAGCCCGACCGGGCCGCGGTCGAGCGGCTCGGGTTCCCCTGCGAGGTTCGCGGCCCGCGGGTGATCCTGCGGATCGACCGGACCCGGATCGCCGACGCCCTGCCCGCGCTGCTCCGGGGGGAGGGGGTGCGGGACGTCTCGGTCGAGGACGTGCCGCTCGAGGAGATCGTGGCCGAGCTCTTCCGGCAGGGCAGGGGAGCGGCGCCGGTGGCCGCGGAGGCGGTGCGATGAGCGAGGCGGCGGACCGACACCGCGCGGGCGGCCTGCCGGCTGCGCTTCGGACCTGGGGCACGATGCTCGCGATCTCGATCGAGGAGCGGCTCGTCTACCGGGGCGACTTCGCCCTGGGCACCCTGATGCGGTTTCTGCCGATCGTCACCCAGGTCTTTCTCTGGACCGCGGTGTTCTCGGCCACGAGCCGGGGCGACATCGCCGGCTACTCCCGCAACGACATCATCGCCTACTACCTGCTCACGATGGTCTCGCGGGCCTTCTCCAGCATGCCGGGCCTGGCCGGGGGCGTGGCGCGGAGCATCCGTGACGGCTCGATCAAGAAGTTTCTCGTCCAGCCGGTGGACTACGTCTCCTTCCTGCTGGCCTCGCGCGTGGCCCACAAGCTCGTCTACTACGTCGTGGCCGTGATCCCCTTCGCGGCCGTCTTCTTTTTCTGTCGCGGCTTCTTTCCGCCGGCCCCGGACGCCGTCACGATCGTGGCCTTCGCGGCCTCGCTGTTCCTGTCCTTCCTGCTCGGCTTCTTCATGGAGGCCACGCTGGGGATGCTGGGCTTCTGGTTCATGGAAGTCTCGAGCATCGTGTTCGGCTACATGCTCGTGCAGTATCTGCTCTCGGGCCACATGTTCCCGATCGACATGCTGGCCGGGATTCCCACTGGCCTGCCCGGCACGAGCCTGGCCGACGTCGTGGCCTGGCTGCCGTTCCAGTTCACCGCCTACTTCCCGGCGGCGGTCTGGCTGGGGAAAGTGCAGGGGGCCGAGCTCGCCCGGCTGCTCCTGATCGAGGCGGCCTGGGTCGTGGTGATGATCATCGCCTGCCGCGTCACCTGGGCTCGCGGCACGCGGCGCTACAGCGCGTTCGGGGGCTGAGATGACCCGCTACCTCGCGATTCTCGGCACCTTCGCCCGTGCGTGCCTCGTCCGGGACATGACGTTCCGCGCCAACTTCCTCCTCGAGTGCCTCACCAGCCTGGGCTGGATGTCGATGAATCTCGCGTTCTATCTGCTGGTGTTCACGTTCACGCCGGAGATCGGCAAGGGGACGGGCTGGACGCGGGAGCCGTTCTTCGCCTTCGTGGCCACGGGGCTGATCATCAACGCGATCGTCCAGGCACTCTTCATGCCGAGCGCCGAGGAGCTCACCGAGATGGTCCGCACCGGTGGCCTCGACGGCGTGCTCGTCAAGCCGCTCGACGCGCAGTTTCTTCTCTCGCTGCACCGGGTCGATTTCTCGGCGCTGGCCAACGGGATCGTGGGGCTCGTGCTGCTCGGCTGGGCGGTGTCGCGGTTTCAGTCGCCACCGCCGGCGGCCGCCTGGCTCGTTTACCCGCTGCTCGTGCTTTGCGGCGTGGCGATCCTCTATGCGCTGGTGATCATGCTCGCCGCCGCCACGATCCACATGGGCCGCAACCAGAGCCTGTACGACTTCTGGTTCTATCTCACCAACTTCTCCCGCTACCCGGCCGAGATCTACGCGGGCCCCTGGGGCGGGCCGCTGCGGGCCATCTGCACCTTCGTAATCCCGATCCTGCTCGTGGTCAACGTGCCGGCCCGGGTGATCGCCCAGCCGTTCGCGGGTCACGCCTGGTGGCCCGTCGCCGGCATGATCGCGGCGGCGGCCGCCGCCCTCGTCATCTCCCGCTGGGTCTTCCAGCGATCCTTGGCCAAGTACCGTAGCGCCTCGAGCTGATCACCGGAGCCATGCAAGCCCCCTTGCGCGAGCAAGGGGGACGGCGCGTGCCAGGATGCACGACTCCATTTCCCCGCCACCGCCCCATCATGCGACGCGGTGCGCGTCATCCCCCCGGCTCGCGCCGGGGGGCTTTGATGAACCGTCGTGCAGCGGGTATCTGTGGTGTGACCAAGAGGAGGCGACCGGATGCGGCAGGGACTCCACGAAGACGTGGCGGCGGTGGTGATCGGGCTGGCGGCGGTGGTCCTGGCGCTGGCGGTCACCTGGCAGTCACGGCCCGCCGACGAGCCCGGCAGCCGCGAGCGGTATCCCAAGGGCTGGTACACGCCGCTGGCCGACACGGTCGGCATGCCGGGCACGTGGACCGACCAGCCGCTGGCGGCCTTCCGCGACAAGCAGGGCGAGCTCGCGGTCGTGCCGATCCTGCTGGGCATGGGGTGGGTCGTGCTCGTGGGCGGCCTGGGAACGCTGCTGACCGGCGGCAGCCTGGGGCGGTTTCTCGGCGGCGGGTGTGTGCTCGCCGGGATGGCCTGCCTGGCCTACCTGATGGCGAGCCAGAAAGTGGTGAAGTACTACAACCTCGAGTATCCGCTCTGGGCACTTGCGGTCGGCCTGTTCGTCGGCAACGCGGCCGGGGTGCCCCGCTGGCTGTCCCCCGCGCTGATCGGTGAGTTGTTCATCAAGACGGGCCTGGTCGTGTTCGGGGCCGAGGTGCTCGTCAGCCGGCTCCTCGCCCTCGGCCTGCCGGGCCTGCTGACCGCCTGGATCGTGACGCCGTTCGTGCTCGTGGTGACCTACCTGTTCGGCGTCCATGTGCTCAAGATCCCGTCGCGACCGCTCTGCATGACCCTCTCGGCCGACATGTCGGTCTGCGGGGTGTCGGCGGCGATCGCGACCGGGGCGGCCTGCCGGGCCAAGAAGGAGGAGATCTCCCTGGCCATCGGCCTGTCGCTGTTTTTCACCGTGATCATGATGGTGGCGATGCCGCCGGTGATCCGGGCCATGGGGCTCGACCCGATCCTCGGGGGCGCCTGGATCGGGGGCACGATCGACGCCACCGGCGCCGTGGTCGCGGCCGGTGAGTCGCTCGGCAAGGAGGCGGGCGAGGTGGCCGCCACCGTGAAGATGATCCAAAACTCGATGATCGGCCTGATCGCCTTCGCGGTGGCCGCCTACTGGGCCGGCTGGATCGACCGCGACCCGAACGGCCCGCGGGGCACGCTCGCCGGCGAGGCCTGGCGCAGGTTCCCCCGGTTCATCCTCGGGTTTCTCGCCGCGTCGCTGCTCTGCTCGTGGTTGCATTCGCAGGGCCCCGAGCAGGCGCTCTGGGTCGAGGGGGCGACGACCGGCTTCACGGCCAAGCTCCGGGGCTGGCTCTTCTGCACCGGCTTCGTCTGCATGGGGCTGCAGACCAACTTCCGCGAGTTGGCCCCGCTGCTCGTCAGTGGCCGTCCCGTCGTGCTCTACCTCGCGGGGCAGGCTCTCAACCTCGCTCTCACGCTCGCGATGGCGAGCCTCACCTTCGGCTGGCTGTTTCGCAAGGCGGTGGAGCCATGAGCCCTTCACTCTCGACGTCGCGGGCGGTGCTTCGACTCACAGCGGGCACCGCGCTCGTTGCCGGCGTGTGGTGCGGCCTGCTCCCGCGGCTGCTCGAGTGGCCGCCCGTCGCCCGGCACGTGGCCCTGATGGAGGAGCGGCGGGTCGATCCCTCGGCGATGTACTACACCGAACTCGAGCGGCTTCCGCTCCGCCCCGCCTGGGTGGACGACGTACTCGTGCTCTGGCCGTGAGCTGGCCCTGAGCCGCGTCACCTGCGAGCCGCGCCGTGGTAAACTCCCGGCTCTCCCCCGGAAGGCCGCAGCATGCCGCTCAAGCTCGCGTTCAGTTCCAATGCCTACCTCGACGTGCCCGTGGCCGAGGCCGTGGCGCGGATCGCCGGGGCGGGCTACCGCGGGATCGAGCTGTTGGCCGACGTGCCCCACGCCTGGCCGGCCGGCCTGCTCGAGGTGCAGAAGGAGGGGATCCGGCGGGCGATCCGGGAGCACGGGCTCACGATCTCCAACATCAACGCCTTCATGATGAATGCCGTGGCCGACCCGCGGCAGCCCTATTGGCACCCCGGCTGGACCGATCCCGACCCGCACTACCGGGCGATCCGCCGCGAGCACACCAAGCGGGCCCTGCGGCTGGCCGCGGAACTCGGGGCCACGTCGATCTCGACCGAGCCCGGCGGCGAACTCGCGCCGGGCCAATCGCGGCGCGAGGCCGAGGCCATCTTCTACGAGGAAATCATGCCCGTCCTCGACGTCGCTGCGGCCTGCAACGTGACGCTCCTGGTCGAGCCTGAGCCCGGCCTGCTGATCGAGAAGTTCGAGCAGTATCTCGAGTTCGCGGAGCGTGTGGATCACCCGGCGCTTGGCCTCAACTTCGACGTCGGCCACGCCTACTGCGTCGCCGACGACCCGGCCGCCTGGGTGCCGCGGCTCGTGGGCCACACGAAGCACTACCACGTCGAGGACATCGCCGCGACGCGGGTCCACCATCACCTGGTGCCGGGCGAGGGGGCGATCGACTTCGCCGGCGTGCTCGCGGCCATCGCCGCCCACACCCCCGACACCTGGGTGACCGTCGAGCTCTATCCCTACCGCGATCGTCCCGACGATGCGGCGCGGGCGGCGCGGGCGCATCTGCTGGCCGTGGCCGCAGCCGCCGGCGTGGAGTTGGCGTGATGCTCGCCTGGCTGCGGCTCGTTCGCGTTCCCAACCTGGCGACCGCGGCCGCCGACCCGCTGGCGGGCTACCTGATCGTGGCGGGCCTGCGGGAGATCGGCCCTCCGCCCGCGGCCTGCTGGCTGGCCGTCGCGGCCGTCGTCGTGCTCTACGCCGCCGGCATGGTGCTCAACGACGTCTGCGATCTGGAGCTCGACCGCAGCGAGCGGCCCGAGCGTCCGTTGCCCAGCGGGGCCCTCTCGGTTGGCAAGGCTGCGACCGTCGGGGCGGCGCTCCTGGTCGCGGGCGTGGCGCTGGCCGCTGGCGCGGCCGTGGCGGCCGCGTCG
>CAXNGP010000093.1:0-7250 GCA_964201845.1 Pirellulales bacterium | reverse complement strand
GCGCGCGACCGTCTCGATGACCGACGGCACACCGTCGCCCAGCAGCGCGGCGTCGAGGTACGGACCGACGACGTTGAACATCGGCGTTTCCGGCGTGATCGGCCGCTCCGACGACACGAGATCCCCACCGAGGAAGACCCAGAGATACGCGCTGAAGCCCAGGGGATCGTCGAACATGTCGGGGTAGCTGCGCCGGCTCGTGAGGATCAGGCTGCCACGTAGCCAGATCGCCGCGTACCGGGCCAGCATCGATTCGTGGGCCAGGCGCGCGTGCTGCTGCACCTCGGGGTCCGCGGCCAGTTGGGCCAGCGTGAGCAGCGGCGCGACGTTGCCGGTGCCGTAGTCGCGAGACGCGTACTCGGGTCCGCCGGTTCGGGCGATGTCGTCGATCTGCGCGAGCAGCTGCTCGCGGTAGCGGATGTTTGGATCGGGTCGGTAGCGAGGGCTGCTGGCGGTCGAGGAGGGAACGAACGCGTCGGCGCCCCACTCCTGCTCGCCGAGATACCGCGCCGTCCACTTCATCATGTCGAGGTTGGCGGTCCAACGGTAGGCGTAGCAGTCGATGGAGGTCATGAACCGCTTAAAGTCCTCCTTGGTCCGGTCGTCGAGTTTCTCCTTGTTGCGCACGTAGCAATCCATGGCGGGCCACAGCCGGAAGAAGTCCGGGCAGCGAAGGTTCGCACGGTTGTCGGGATCGCTCGGATCCCACGCCGGATTGCGGGCCGACCAGATGGCGAAGCCCCGGCGGGCGAGTTCGCGCCCCTTGTCGTCCATGCCCCGGGCGAAGCAGGCCGAGGCCACGAAGAAGGGGTTGTCCTCCTGGCGGTTGGCCTTGATCCACGCCTCGGGATCGCGGGTGACCGTGTCGAGGATCCAGTCGCGGCGCGCTTCGAACGTGTCGAGCGGTGGGCCGGCCGCGAAGGCGACGGGCGCCACGAACAGGGCGATCAGGACTGCGGCTGCGGTTTTCATCTGCCAAACGCTGGCTGACGACAACGGACGTGACGACCCCACCCGCTCGAGGTTGCCGTCGCGGCGGTAGTTGAGGACGAGGATCAGCACCCCCTGCTCGATGCACTGCGAGATCGCGATCCCGTCCATCACCCGCAGGTGCTGCTGCGGCACCTGCTGATAGGAGAGTTCGCCGAAGCGCACGGCGTGGGAGGAAAAGTATGGGTCGGCCAACGGAACTTCGGCAAGCGTCGGGTGGAGCGGTTCGCCGAGGTGCGTAAGGATTGGTCTTCGCGCGGGCGAAGCCATCCTGGCCTTCTTCCGCTTGCGAACCTCCGGTTCGAAGTGAGGCGGATCCTGCCGGCCCGACGACGGGATCCGTGAGCTCAGGCTCCCCGGGCGAGCAGGCGCTCGATCTCGTCCGGCTCGATCGGCACGTGGCTGCACAGGTCGACCGGCCCCTGCGGCGTGACGAGCACGTCGTTTTCCAGCCGCACGGCCAGCCCTTCCTCCGGGATGTAGATCCCCGGCTCGACGGTCATCACCCAGCCGGGCTCGAGCGGGCCGTCGGGCGGGGCGATGTCGTGCACGCCCAGACCCAGCGAGTGACCGAGGCCGTGCATGAAATACTTCTTGCAGGCCGGCTCGTCGGGAGTGTCCTTGGCGGCCTGCTCGGCCGTGATCAGCCCCAGGCCGACGAGCTCCCCGGCCATCTCCACCTGCGCGGCCCGCTTCCAGTCACGGAGCGACGTGCCGACGACGCAGCGGGCGATCGATGAGCGGAGCACCCGCAAGACCGCCTCGTAGACGGCCCGCTGCCGCTCGGTGAACCGGCCGCTGACGGGATAGGTGCGGGTGAGGTCGGCACAGTAGTTGGCGTAGGAGGCGCCCACGTCCACGAGCACGAGGTCGCCCGCGCGGCACTCCTGGTCGTTGTCGAGATAGTGCAACACGCAGGCGTTTTTCCCGGAGCCGATGATCGGTTCGTAGGCCATCCGGGCCCGCCGGCGGGTGAACTCCCGGGCCAGTTCCCCCTCGAGTTCGCATTCCATCACGCCCGGCTTGAGCGCCGCGAGCAGCCGCCGCAGGCCCGCATCCGTGATGTCGACGGCCCGCTTGAGCAGGGCCACCTCGGCCGGGCTCTTCACGGCCCGCAGCCGGCGCATGAGCGGTGCCAGCCGCTCGAAGCGATGGAGCGGATACTTCGCGATCAGCCGCCGAGCCATCCGCAGATCGCGGTCCTCGACCTCGTAGGCCGCCCGCTCGTGCTCGTTGGAGTTGAGCCAGACGCTCTCGCTCTCGCAACACAGCGCGTGCAGGGCCCCGGGCAGCTCCGAGAGCCAGCGGACCTTCGCGATCCCGGAGATCGCCTGGGCCTTCTCCTTCGTGAGCTTTTCCCCCTCCCAGGTTGCGAGGTGCTCGCTCGGCTGCCGCACGAACAGGATCTCGCGGGCCGCCGGATCGCTCGCCTGCGGGCAGAGCACGAGCACGCTTTCCTCCTGCTCGATTCCCGAGAGCCAGAAGAGGTCGCTCGCCGGGTGGATCTTGAGCGTGCCGTCGCCCGACGTCGGGAGGATGTCGGCGGCGTGCACGAGCGCGACCGCCTTGGGGGGCAGGAGCGCGACCAGCCGCCGGCGGTTGGCGGCGAAGAGTTCGGAGTCGATCGGGGCGTGCCGCATGCGGAACCCATGGCAGGGGAAGGAAAGACCGCATTATTCTGCGGCATTTCCCCGGGGCGGCAACCCACGCCCGGCGTGGGGCGGCGCGGCTCGCCGCGGCCTGTCGGGTTGGCCCGCCAGGTCGTATCATGGGCCGCTTTCCCGGGGGTGACGCCTCCCGTTGCCCCTTTCTCGCTCGCCCGAGGTTTTGCATGAAGGCCGCCCCCGAGACTGCCCCCGCCGCCCCGATGACCCGGCTCGGGGTGATGATGTTCCTCGAGTTTTTCGTGTGGGGTGCGTGGGCGGTGCCGATGGGTAAGTATCTGGCGACGGTCTTCTCGGAGGGCCGCACCAAGCCGGCCGTCGACATGATCATCGGCCAGGCCTACGGCACGAGCTCGATCGCCGCGATCATCGCACCGCTCTTCGTGGGCCTCGTCGCCGACCGTTTCCTGCCGGGGCAGATCGTGCTCGGCGTGCTGCATCTCGTCGGGGCCGGCCTCCTCTACGGCGTGGCGCGAGCCACCGACCCGACGAGCTTCTACTGGCTGCTCTTGGCGAGCGGCCTCTGCTACATGCCGACCCTGGCGCTCGTGAACTCCGTGAGCTTCGACCAGCTCTCCGAGCCACGGAAGCAGTTTCCGCTGGTCCGCGTCTGGGGCACGATCGGCTGGATCGCGGCCGGGATCACGGTCGGCTCGCTTCTGCCGCGACTCATGGCGGGCGGCCTGCCGGAGGGCGTCGCGTCGCTGCTGCTCGGCGACGCGGCCGGCAACGACGCCGGCAAGACGAATATCCCCTTCCTCGTGGCCGCGGTGACCTCGGCGGTGCTCGGCCTCTATTGCTTCACGCTGCCCAACAGCCCGCCCAAGGGCAAGGGTGAGCCGGTGAGCGTGGCCAAGCTGCTCGGCCTCGACGCGGTGGCCCTGATGAAGAGCCCCGCCTTCGCCACCTTCGCGATCGCGAGCTTTCTGATCTGCATCCCACTGGCCGTCTACTACTCGAAGGCCAACGAGTACATTAGCGCCATGAACATCCAGCAGATGCTCGGCCTGGGCAGCGAGACGGTGATGACCTTCGGACAGATGAGCGAGATCGGCTTCATGCTCCTGATGCCGCTCTTCCTCGCCCGGTATGGCGTCAAGACGATGCTCCTGGGGGGCATGCTCGCCTGGGTGGCCCGCTACGTGTTCTTCGCCTATGGCGGCCAGTCGGCCTGGATGCTGGTGCTCGCGGTCGTGCTCCACGGCATCTGCTACGACTTCTTCTTCGTCACCGGACAGCTCTACACCGACCACGTGGCCCCCAAGAGCCTCCGGGCCAGCGCCCAGGGGTTGATCGCGCTCTTGACCTACGGGGCCGGGATGTACGTCGGCAATCTGGTGTTTCCGCTGGTGGCCGGGCGGCTGGCGACCACCGACGCCTATCCGTGGCAGCCGTTCTGGCTGACCTTCGCGATCGCGGCGGCGGTGGTGATGGTGGGCTTCGCGATCGCCTTCCGCGACCCGGTCAAGCTCGGCGCGGAAGAGAACGGCTAGGCATCGCATGCCCGTTCCCGAACCGGTTCTCGTCGCCGGCCGGTGGCGGCCCGCCCGGGCCGAGTCCAGCTTTTCGGCCTTTGACCCGGCCACCGCGACCGCGCGGGAGGCCGTCTGGCCGGTGAGCACGTGGGCCGACTGCGACGAGGCCTTGGACGCCGCGGTGGCCGCCGCCGCCGAACTCGCGCGGCTCCCGGCCGACCAGATCGCGGCCTTCCTGGAACGCTTCGCCGCGCGGCTCGAGGCCCGCGGCGCGGAACTCGTGGCGGCGGCCCATGCCGAGACGGGGCTGGCCGTGAAGCCCAGGCTCACCGACGTGGAACTGCCGCGAACCCTCGACCAGCTGCGGCAGGCGGCGGCGAGCGCCCGCGAGCAGACCTGGCGGATGGCGATGCTCGACACCGAGAAAAACATCCGCGCCGCCTGTTTCGGGATCGGCCCGGTCGTGGTTTTCCCCCCGGCCAACTTCCCCCTCGCCTACGGCTGCGTGACCGGCGGCGACATGGCCGCGGCGATCGCCGCCGGCAACCCCGTGATCGCCAAGGCCCACCCCGGCCACCCGAGCGTCTCCAAGCTCGCCGCCGAGGAGGCTCTCGAGGCGGCCCGCGCTACCGGCCTGCCGGCCGCCACGGTGCAGCTGCTCCACGGCATCGAGAATGCCGACGGCGAAAAGCTCGTGGCCGACCCGCGGGTGGGCGCGAGCGGGTTCACGGGCAGCGAAGTGGCGGGCAAGAAGCTGTTCGCGGCCGCGAGTGCCGCCGGGAAGGTGATCTGGGTGGAGATGGGCAGCATCAATCCCGTGGTGCTCCTGCCGGGAGCGCTCGCCGAACGCGGCGGCGAGATCGCCGCGGAGCTCACGCTGAGCGTGACCGGCTCGGCGGGGCAGTTCTGCACCAAGCCGGGCCTGGTGTTCTTCGTGGGCGACGCGGCCGGCGCCGAGTTCGCGGCGGCGGTGGCGGAGAAGTTCGCCGCGCTCGGGCCCCAGGTGCTCCTGAGCGAGGCGGGCTGCCGCCGGCTCTCGGGCGGCATCGAGGGGCTCGTGAAGGCCGGCGCCAGGCTGCTGGCGGGGCAGGCCGCCGCGGCCGGGCCGGCGAGCCACGCGCCGACGCTCCTCGAGGTGGCCGGCCGCGAGCTCGTGGCCCGCCCCGATTCGTTCGTGGTCGAGGCGTTCGGCAATGCGACGTTGCTCGTGCGGTGCGGGTCGCTCGCCGAACTCGTCCAGGCGGTCGCGTGTGCCCACGGCTCTCTCGGGGCGAGTCTCTACGCCGCGCGAGACGGCCGCGACGACGCGGCCTTCGCCGAGATCGTTCCCCTGCTCGTGGCCCGCTCGGGCCGCGTGATCGAGAACCGGATGCCGACGGGCCTGGCCGTCACGCCGCCGATGCAGCATGGCGGCCCCTGGCCGTCGGCCGCGCCGCCGTTCTTTTCGGCCGTGGGCCTGCCCTGGTCGATCCTGCGGTTCGCACGGCGCATCTGCTTCGACGGCTGGACGGAAAGCCGCCTGCCCGAGATCGTGCGCGACGCGGCGCCGGCGGGGAATCCGTGGCGGTATGTCGATCGCGGCTGGGTTCGTGGGTGAGGGGTTCGTCGCTGAGCATGGGCTGCGCGGGTTGGCGTGGTCCGCGAGCGGTGGCCCCTGCCATCTCGCCGGACGCTCCCTGCGGGCATCCTGCCCTCCGCTCGCTCGATGCTGGCCTCGCTTCGCCATCCTGGCTGCGCTCGGCCATCAACGCCGTCTCGATTGGCAGGGGCCACCGCTCGCTCGCCGGACGGCGGCGTGTCCGCTGCATAGAAGCCCCCCGGCGCGAGCCGGGGGGATGACGCGATCCATCCTGATTGGCGCCGGTCCGCTGGGGTTGTCCTTGATGGCCGGCGTCATCCCCCTTGCTTGCGCAAGGGGGCTTGTATTGGCGGTGCGAGGTGGTCGCTTTTCGCGACTCTGTCAGGCAGAAAATGCCTGCGCGAGCCGGCGGAGGATTTCCACGAGCCGGTCGGTGGGGCAGGCGGTGTTCAAGCGGATGAAGCCTGGAAACCCGAAATCCTTGCCGTCGGAGGGGCCAATCCCCGCCGCCTCGCAGGCGGCCTGCGGGTCGGCGACGCCGGACGCACGGCAGTCGATCCAGACGAGATAGGTCGCCTCGGGGATCGCGCAGGAAAGGCCGGGGATGGCGGCGACGGCTTCCAGGACGAGTGTGCGATGGTGTCGGAGCAGCTCGATCAGCCGCCGCCGCCACGCGTCGCCATGCCGCCAGGCCGCCTCGGCCGCGGCGTAGCCGAGCGGATTGATCATGGGGACGAGCCCCCCGCCGGTCGGCCGCCACTTCTTCAAGAGCGCGCGGTCGCGGGCGATCGCCGCGGCGCAGCCGAGCCCGGCCAGGTTCCAGGTCTTGGACGGGGCCACGAGGGTGATCGCGTCGCGGGCTTTGTCGTGGTCGAGGCTTGCGAAGGGCACGTGCCGCGGGCCGCCGTGGTCCTCGTCCAGGAGCAGGTCCGACCAGATCTCGTCGCTGATCACCGTGAGGTCATGCCGCGCCGCGAACTCGGCGATCCGCAGGAGTTCCCGTTCGCCAAACACCGTGCCGGTGGGGTTGTGGGGATGGCAGAGCCAGAAGAGCTTGGTCGTGGGCGTGACGGACGCGTCGAGCCGATCCCAGTCGATCGTCCACTGGCTCGATGCTTGCGCCAGCGGCACGCGGATGCACTCGCGACCGGCGAGGCCCGGCAGTGAGAGAAACGGTGGATACACCGGCGTGAAGGTGATGATCCCGGCGCCGGGCTTGGCCAGGAGCCGCGCGGTGATCGCCAGGCCGTTGACCACGCCCGGTGTGCTCGTCACCCACTCCGGGTCGATCTGCCAGCCATGCCGCCGCTCGAGGTGCTCGGCGAGCGCTCCGGCGAACCCCGGCGGCATGTCGGTGTAGCCGAACACGCCGTGGTCCACCCGCGCGCGGACCGCGTCGAGCACCACCTCGGGCGCCGCGAAATCCATGTCGGCCACCCAGGTCGGGATCACGTCGCGGCCGGCCCAGCGGTCCCACTTCTCGCTGCCGGTGCCGCGGCGGTCGGGGGCGGCGGCGAAGAGCGGATCTGGCTGTGGATCTGA
>CAXNGP010000092.1:0-7254 GCA_964201845.1 Pirellulales bacterium | reverse complement strand
CCCGTGCAGGCCGACTGCACGAGTCCAAGGCGGACGGTCGCGGGGCGCGGGGGCGACGTGGTGCTTTTCATGGCCCACATCCTACGGCCGCCACCGCCGCAAGGGTCGCGATTCGGCGAGCCGGCCAACGCCGGGCAGCCGCGCGGCGACTCATCCCGCCACCGCCTGCTCGAGCCGGGCGGCCGGAACGGGGAACTGATCGGCGAGTTCGGCCACCTCGGCGCGGATCGTGTCGAGCACACCCTTGTCGTCGGGGCTCTTGAGCGCCCGGAGGATCCAGGCGGCGATCCGGCTCATCTCGTCGGTGCCCAGGCCGCGGGTGGTCAGCGCCGGCGTGCCCAGGCGGATGCCCGAGGGATCGACCGGCTTCCGCTCGTCGTAGGGGATCATGTTCTTGTTGCAGGTAATCCCACAGCGGTCGAGCGTCTCCTCGGCGAGTTTGCCGCCGATGCCCAGGGGCGTGACGTCGACGAGCATCAGGTGGTTGTCGGTGCCGCCGCTGACGAGCTTCACGCCGCCGGAGGCCAGCGCCGCGGCCAGCGTCCGGGCGTTGTCGATCACCCGCCGGCCGTAGGCCTTGAACTCGGGCTTGAGCGCCTCGGCGAAGGCCACCGCCTTGCCGGCGATCACGTGCATCAAGGGGCCGCCCTGCTGCCCCGGGAAGACCGAGCGGTCGAGATCCTTGGCGTTGGCCTCGCGGCACATCGCGATCCCGCCCCGGGGGCCGCGGAGGGTCTTGTGGGTGGTGCTGGTGACGAAGTCGGCCACGGGCACGGGGTTGTCGTGCAGCCCCGCCGCGACGAGGCCCGCGTAGTGGGCCATGTCGACCATCAGCTTCGCCCCGACCTCCCGGGCGATCTCGGCGAACCGGCCGTGGGGAATCTCGCGGGGATACGCGCTCGCCCCGGCCACGATCAGCTGCGGCTTGTGCTCGCGGGCGAGCCGGGCCACCTGGTCGAAGTCGAGCAGGTGGTCGTCGCGACGAACCCCGTAATGGACGAACTTGTAGAAGATGCCCGAGGCGTTGAGCTTCATGCCGTGGGTCAGGTGGCCGCCGTGGGCCAGGTCGAAGGCCAAGACCGTGTCACCCGGCTTGATGGCAGCCAGGTAGACCGCGGCGTTGGCCTGGCTGCCGGAATGGGGCTGCACGTTGACGTGCTCGGCGCCGAACAGGCTCTTCAACCGCTCGCGGGCCAGGTCCTCGACCTTGTCGACGAACTCGCAGCCGCCGTAGTACCGCCGGCCGGGGTAGCCCTCGGCGTATTTGTTGGTCAGCACGCTGCCCACCGCCTGCATCACGGCGGGGCTCGTGAAGTTCTCGCTGGCGATCATCTCCAGGCCGTCCTGCTGCCGCACCTGCTCGGCGGCGATGGCCGACCAGACCTCGGGATCCTCCTGCTCGAGAATGTTCACGGGCATGCCTCCTGCGGGGTGATGACGTCCTCCATCATAGGCGCATGGTCGCCGGTTCGCACCGGCCTCGCACCACGGCCGCGGGAAATGCCCGTCGCCACCGGGCCAGTTGAGGTTCTCCGGCCATCTCAGTCGAGCACGAGCGGCTCGGGCATGAAGGTCAGCACCGGGATCGCGAACATCGCCAGGCCCAGGGCCATGCGAAGCGGATCGAGCGGCTCCTGCTCCTCGCGGATGGGCGGATGGTCGACGCCGAGGAAGGTCACGATCACCACCAGCGCCACCCAGTTGAGCCGGCCGCTGATCACCACCGCCAGGATCGCCGCGATCAATGCCGTCCGGGCCACCCAGTTGCCTCGGCGGCCGAAGACGGCGTAGCAGATGTGGCCGCCGTCGAGCTGGCTGACGGGGATCATGTTGAGGCCCGTCACGAGCAGGCCCATCCAGCCCGCCATGAAGAGCGCGTTGGGGGCGACGGTCGTGCCGGGGGCCAGATCGGGTCGCAGGAGCCCCTGCAGCCAGACGGCGAACGGCGCCAGCGCGAATGGATTGCTGCCGTCGGCCGTGCCGGACAAGAGCCCGAGGGCCAGGAGTGGCACGGCCACCACGAGGCCCGCCAGTGGCCCGGCCACGGCGATGTCGAACAGCTGCCGCCGATCGGCCCGCGAGCCCTCCATTCCGATCACGGCCCCGAGCGTGCCGGTGAGCAGGATCGGCATCGGGATGAAGAACGGCAGCGTGGCGGGAATGCCGTGGAGCTTGGCCGCGATGAAGTGGCCGGCCTCGTGGGCGGTGAGCACCGCCATCACCGCGGCCATGTAGAGCAACCCGCGGTCCCAGTGGCCGGTGACGGCTTCGGCGATGCCGGCGTCGTCCACACCGAGCAGGAGCGGCTGCCAGCCCACCGCCCCGGCGGCGAAGGTCGTGAGGCAGGTGAGCAGATAAAGAAGCTCCGGGAGTCGGACTCGCCGGGGGGGGCGGCGCTCGAACAACTTCGGGCCGGGCGCCAGCAGGCTCTCGAGTTCGCTCGGCGAATGGGGGTCGGAGGATCGCATGACGGCGTCACCGCAGGATATAGGCCGGCGGGTGGTTCTGATACACTTTGATTCCTGCGCGCCGCCGCCGGCGACGATCACCCTTCGGGAGAGAATGCTGCCATGCCCGCCCCCCGCCACCTGCTCGTCATCGCGGCCCTCGCGTCCGCATCCCTCGTCGGCGTGGCCCACGCGGCCGAGCCCGCCGTGGTCGCGGTCGTGGCCGTGGATGGCTACGCCGATCTCAAGAAACAGATCGGTTGGTTCGGGGAGCGCGTGGGCAATCCCACGCTGGCGGCGCTGGCGGAGTCGTTCGTGATGATGGCCACGCAGTTCAAGGGTCTCGCCGGGCTCGACGTCAACCGGCCGGCAGGCGTGATCGTGACCGCCGACGGCGAGACGCCGGTGATTCACGGCTACGTGCCGGTCAAGGATCTCGGCAAGCTGCTCGAGACGCTTCAGGGCGTGATCGGGCCGGCCGAGCAGGCCGGAGACAAGCGGGTGATCACGGTGCCGGGCGGCCCGCCCCTCGAGATCGTCGAAGCCGGCGGCTGGGCGATCATCTCGCCCCAGGGCAGCCCGGCCGGAGCGACCAACCCCGAGAAGTTGATCGCGGCCGTTGCCGAGGCGTATTCGATCGGCGCGAAGCTGTTTCCGTCGCAGATGCCCGAGGCGATGCGCAACCAGGTGCGGGCGGCCATCGAGCAGGGGGCCGCCATGGCCGCCGAGCAGGGGCCGCCGGTCGACGCCGCCGCGGTGACCGCCACCGTGGAGAGCCTGGCCGAGACGGAGGCGCTGTATCTCGGCCTGGCGATCGACCTCCCCAAGGAGCGGGTGTTTTTCGAGAGCCGCACCGTGATGCTGCCCGGCTCGCCGGCGGCCACGGTCTGGGAGAGCGCCGGCCGCACGACCAACGCCCTGGCGCTGCCCGCCGGTGGTGACGGCAAGCCGGCGGCCATCCGGGCGCATCATGCGCAGGCCGTGTCGCCGGCCGTCCGCCCGGCCCTCGAGGCCACGCTCGCCCAGGTGCTTCCCGCCGGCAGCGGCGATCCGGTCACCGACGCGATCTTCGGCCTGGTTCAGGATCTCGTCGGCGCGATGCTCGACGCCGGGAGCCTCGAGGCCGCGATCGCGGTCGACACCACCGTCGCCAAGGCCGACGCCCTCCTGCCGGCCGTGACGCTCGCCGCGCGCATCAAGGATGGCCCGGCGCTCGAGAAGCAGGTCAAGAACCGCTTCGGCAAGGAAGGCTCGCTGCCGCCGGAGGCGAAGGTGGCCTTCGACACCGGCAAGGCGGCCGGCGCCAACCTCCACGAGATCACGGTCGACATCTCCGGGCTGCCGGCGGCCGACCAGTTCGGCGACACGCTCGCCGCCACGCTCGCGGTCACCGCCGATCGGGTGTATCTGCTCGTCGGCGGCAACGCGGCCAAGCGGGTCGGCGCCGCGGTCGCGGCGGGAGCCGAGGCCGACCAGGCCGCTAAGCCGATCAGCGGCGTCGAACTCGCCGTGCCCGCCCTGATGGCCTACGCGGGCGAGATGGCCAAGGCGTCGGACGACGCGACGGCCGACGTGCTCGAGGAGGTGGCCAAGCAGTCGGCCGACAAGGCCAATCCCCTGGTGCAGCTGCTCGTGCGGCCGATCGAGCGGGGCGTGGCCTTGCGTCTCTCGGCGGAGGCGGGCGCGATCGAGACGATCGCGGCGGCGATCACGGCCCAGGCGCCAGGCGGCCTCGCGCCGGCGGGAGGCGGCTTCCTGCCGTCGCCAGACAATGCCGGTGCGCCGGCGCTAGCGCCCTAGTTTCGGGCACGCCTGCGACCCCGTGCGACCGGCTTGCCTCCCTTCAGCCCCGCCCCCTTCCAACCCCATCATGATCCGAGCCACGATGGCCCCTGGTGATGCTTCCCAGCTGGTTCGCCGCGAGATCGCCGGCGCGAACGTCGCCGACCTCGCCCGCGAGCACGGCACGCCGCTCTACGTGTATGACGCCGAGGTGATCCGCCGGCGGTGCCGCGACCTCGCCGCCTGGGACACGATCCGCTTCGCCCAGAAGGCCTGCTCCAACCTCGCCGTGCTCGATCTCGTCCGCCGCGAGGGCGTGCTCGTCGACGCGGTGAGCGCTGGCGAGATCCACCGCGCCTTGGCGGCCGGCTACCCGGCCCACGCGCCGGCCGCACCCGCCTCGACCACCGACCTGCCCCCCGCCCACCCGATCGTCTACACGGCCGACATCTTCGACCGCGACAGCCTCGACGCCGTCGCCCGGCTCGGCCTCCACGTCAACTGCGGCTCGGCCGACATGATCGAGCAGCTCGCCGCGCGGGTGCCGGGAGCGGCCGTCACGCTCCGCGTGAACCCGGGGTTCGGTCATGGCCACAGCCAGAAGACCAACACCGGCGGCGAGGGCTCGAAACACGGCATCTGGCACGAGGAGATTCCCGAGGTGCTCCGCCGCGCCGAGTGGGCGGGGCTCGGCGTCTCCGGCCTCCACATGCACATCGGCAGCGGTGCCGACCTCGCGCACCTCGCGGAGGTGGCCGGGGCGCTCGAACGGGTGGCCCACGAGATCGGCCGTTCGCTCACGACCATCAGTGCCGGCGGCGGGCTGCCCGTGCCCTACAAGCCCGACGAGGTGCGGGCCGACCTCTCGGGCTACTTCACCCTCTGGGACGCCACGCGCAAGCGGCTCGAGGATCGCTTCGGCCACCGGATCCGGCTGGAGATCGAGCCGGGCCGCTACCTCACGGCCGAGGCGGGCTTCGTGGTCACCGAGATCAGGGCGGTCAAGCGGCAGGGGGGCCGGAAGTATCTGCTCGTCGACGCGGGCTTCAACACGCTCGCGCGACCGGTGCTCTACGGTTCGTACCATCCGATGAGCCTCTGCCCCGCGGGCGACGCCCCCTCGGCCAGCGAGGAGGTGGCGGTGGGCGGGCCGCTGTGCGAGTCGGGCGACATCTTCACCCAGGCCGACGGCGGCTTCGTGACGACCAGGTCGCTGCCGGCCGCCGCGGTCGGCGACCTGCTCGTGATCGAGATCACCGGGGCGTACGGGTTCGTGATGGCGAGCAACTACAACTCGAAGCCCCTGCCGGCCGAGGTGCTGGTGGACGGCGGCCGGGCGCGGCTGGTCCGGTCGCGGCAGTCCGTGGAAGACCTCGTCCGCGGCGAGACGGCCTGATCGCCGGCGGCAAACGCCCTCGCTTCGACGCCCGGTTTCTGGCATCCTCCTGGCCCCCGTAGGGTCTCAGGATGCTCATCTCCCACACCCACTCGTTCGCCTTCGTCCACGTTCCCAAGACCGCCGGCAGCAGCGTCCACGTCGCGCTCGGCCGTCATGCGACGTGTGTCGACGACTATTGGGCCAATCGGGCGCTCGCCCGGATCGGGATTCCCGTCAACCGCTTCGCCCCCTGGCCCTACACGAAGCTCCGGCCGCACGCCTCGGCCGCCACGCTCGCCGCCTGGCTGCCCCCGGAGATCTTCGAGCGGCTGTTCAAGTTCGCCTTCGTGAGGAATCCCTGGGACCTCCTCGTCTCCTACTGGCACTACCTGCGCGACAGCCCGGGCCACCACCGCGGCCACATCGCCCAGCGGCTGCCCGACTTCGCAGCCTACGTGGAGTATGAGATTCGCCGCGGACAGTTCTCCCAGTCCTCGCTCCTCTGCGACCGGCGCGGCCGCCTGCTCGTCGACTTCGTGGGCCGCTACGAGTCGCTGCCGACCGACTTCGGCTTCATCTGTCGCCGGATCGGCATCGAGGCGACGCTCCCGCGGGTGAACGCCGGCAAGCGCGGCGACTACCGTGACTATTACACGCCCGCCCTCACCGCCCGGGTGGCCGAGGCCTTCGCCTCCGACGTGGAGCGGTTCGGCTACGCCTTCGATAGCGCCGAACCGGCCGGCGTCCCGCGGGCGGCCTGAGCGGTCCGCCCGGCCGGCGAAACCCGCCCGCGAGGGGCGTTTGGCCGGGTCGGCTGATGCGGCTACGATGAGGCAAGTGAAGAATCGTCCCCCGCCCCGCCGATCACCCCACCATGGCCAAAGCCGGACCCCGCAAAAAGCTGCCCAAGGAACTGGCGGTCATCAACGCCGACAACTGCACCGGCTGCGAGAGCTGCCTGGAAGTCTGTCCCGTCGACTGCATCTTCAAGGTGCAGCAGTACGATCAGTTCCACAATCTCCAGAGTTGGTGCGAGATCGACATCGAGCGGTGCGTGGGCTGCGAGGTCTGCGTCCATATTCCGGGCAAGAAGTCGAATCCCTACGACTTGAAGGTCTGCCCCTGGGACGCCATCGAGATGGTGCCCACGGAGGAGGTGGCCCAGGTGGTGGCCCAGATCGGCGGCCCGCCGGACTACGTCGAGAAGAACTGGGACCGCCTCGTGAACACGGCCCAGCACCTGGCCGAACTGAAGGCTGCAGCCGGCTGACGCCGGCTGCGCGGGCCAAAACCACCATCCCTGGCTGGTTTTGGCCCTGGCGTTCGGAGGTGAAGCCAAGGTTCACCTCGAACGCCCATGTCGCCCTCCTGGCGACGGCAGCAGCCAGCTAGTTTTACGGCCGCAGGGGCATCCCTGCCCCCTGCAGCCTTCGCGGCACTCCGGCCTTCGGCCGCTGCCGCCGGCCGCACTTCCGGGCGGCCGTGGTCGTGCGCGTTGTGGCGCGCGGGGTGCGTTCAGACGAATCCGTCGGAACGGCGCTCGACGTTCCAACTGCCGCAACGTTGGACTGCTCGGGGTTGCCCGTGCCAATCGAGCGGCGTAGGAAACCGAGCGCAGCAGGATTGCGGAGCGAGGTTTCCTCCGAG